>NZ_JBXWQW010000086.1:0-9778 GCF_059612585.1 Ruegeria sp. YKSF57
CGGCCAGCGGGTTTTGCAGCGCGCGCTGAATCACCCGTTTCAAAGGCCGTGCGCCAAACACCGGATCATAGCCTTCGTTGGCCAGCCATTCCCGTGCGTCCTCGTCCAGCGCAAGCTCGATCTTGCGGCTGGCCAGACGTTTCTTCAGGCGGGCAAGCTGGATATCGACAATACCGTCCATATCCTCGCGCTTGAGCCGGTCAAAGATGATCGTCTCGTCCAGCCGGTTCAGGAATTCGGGGCGGAAATGTGCCCGCACCGCATCCATCACGTCGCGTCGCGCCTGTGCGCTGTCGGCACCCTCGGGCAGCTGGCTGAGCGCCTGTGAACCGAGGTTCGAGGTCAGCACGATCAGCGTCTGCTTGAAGTCGACATGGTGGCCCTGACCGTCGGTCAGAACGCCGTCGTCAAGCACCTGCAACAACACGTTGAACACATCCGGATGCGCCTTTTCAACCTCGTCGAACAACACTACCTGATAGGGGCGGCGGCGCACAGCTTCGGTCAGCACCCCTCCCTCGTCATAGCCGACATAGCCCGGAGGCGCACCGATCAGACGGGCGACCGAGTGTTTCTCCATGAACTCGGACATGTCGATGCGCACCATCGCGGCGTCATCGTCGAACAGAAACTCGGCCACGGCCTTGGTCAGTTCGGTTTTGCCGACACCGGTGGGGCCGAGGAACAGGAACGAGCCCAGCGGGCGGTTCTCGTCGTTCAGACCGGCACGCGCACGGCGTACGGCATTGGCCACCGCGTTGACGGCGGCGTTCTGGCCGATGACCCGTTTATGCAGGTCCTTTTCCATCCTCAGCAGCTTTTCACGCTCGCCTTCCAGCATCTTGGCGGTCGGGATGCCTGTCCAGCGTTCAACCACCGCGGCGATCTGTTCGGGGCGCACGGTCTCCTCGGCCATCAGGCCGCTGTCTTCCTGCGTTTCCGCCACCGTCAGTTTTTTCTCGAGCTCAGGGATGATGCCGTAGCTCAGCTCGCCTGCCTTGGCGAGATTGCCCTCGCGCTTGGCGATGTCCAGCTCGGCGCGGGCACGGTCGAGCTGTTCCTTGAGATCGCGGGCGCTGGCCAGCTTGTCACGCTCGGCCTGCCATTGCGCGGTCATCTCGGCGCTGCGTTCCTGCAATTCGGCCAGGTCCTTTTGCAGGGTGGCAAGCCGATCCTTGGAGGCGGCGTCATCCTCAAGCTTGAGCGCTTCTTCCTCTATCTGCATCTGCAGGATGTTGCGGTCCAGCTGATCCAGCTCTTCGGGTTTGCTGTCCACCTCCATACGCAGGCGGCTGGCGGCCTCGTCCATCAGGTCGATCGCCTTGTCCGGCAAGAACCGGTCGGTGATGTAGCGGTGGCTGAGCGTCGAGGCCGCCACCAGCGCGCTGTCCGAAATGCGAACGCCGTGATGCAACTCGTACTTTTCCTTGATGCCCCGCAGGATCGAAATCGTGTCCTCGACCGTCGGCTCAGCGATCAATACTGGCTGGAACCGGCGGGCAAGGGCCGCGTCCTTTTCGACATACTTGCGGTACTCGTCCAGTGTTGTGGCACCGATACAGTGCAACTCGCCGCGCGCCAACGCCGGTTTGATCAGGTTGGCGGCATCCATCGCCCCTTCGGACTTGCCAGCACCGACCAGCGTGTGCATCTCGTCAATAAACAGGATAATCTCGCCTGCCGCCTCGGTCACCTCGGTCAGCACGGCCTTGAGCCGCTCTTCGAACTCGCCACGATATTTGGCACCGGCAATCAGTGCGCCCATGTCAAGCGCCAGCAGCTTCTTGTCCTTCAGCGACTCTGGCACGTCACCATTGACGATGCGCAGGGCCATACCTTCGGCAATCGCGGTTTTGCCGACACCTGGTTCACCGATCAGAACCGGGTTGTTCTTGGTCCGACGCGACAGAACCTGCATCGAGCGGCGAATTTCCTCGTCCCTCCCGATGATCGGGTCGATCTTTCCTGCAGCCGCAGCCTCGGTCAGGTCACGCGCATATTTCTTCAGTGCGTCATAGCCCTCTTCGGCACTGGCGCTGTCGGCGGTGCGGCCCTTGCGGATGTCGTTGATCGCCTCGTTCAGCTTCTGCGCGGATACGGCACCGGCCTCCAGCGCCTCCTTGGCGTTGGATTTCACCATGCAGAGCGCCATCAGAATACGCTCGACCGGGACGAAACTGTCGCCCGCCTTTTTGGCAATCTTGGCGGCCTCGTCCAGTACTTTGGCGGTCTGGCCATCAAGATAGACCTGACCCGCATCGCCGCTGACCTTTGGGATCTTGGACAACGCTGCGTCCAGCGCTTCGACCACGCGGGCCGGCGCGCCGCCGGCGCGGCTGATCAGGTTGCTTGCCAGCCCCTGCTCGTCGTCCATCAGTGCTTTCAGAATATGCTCGGGAGCCAGTCTCTGGTGCCCCTCGCGCAGTGCAATTGTCTGCGCTGCCTGCACGAAGCCTCGTGCCCGCTCAGTGAACTTCGACAAGTCCATCATTCTCTCCTTTTCCAAGCGCCCGGGATATTTGCGCCCGCTCGGCGGCACGCTTTGGTCTGGGCCTCGCATTCAATCTGGGGAATATCGCTGTGGCTTCAAGAGCTAAAGACCAGAAATCCGTTTTATCCGCGCGGGATCGTATAAACGGAATAGCCGCCGGTCTGGGCCACCAGCCGCGCATCGAACGTGTCGACCAGCGACCGAACCGCCTCACTGCCCGAGGGGCACGAAACAAGATCGGCAGTGTGATCGAGGAAATCGACGGTAAAGGCGGTCTCGCCGGTCAACTGACACCAGTCATCCTCAGACCTGTAACCGCGCACCAGCCGCAGATCGTCATTGGTCGGGGCCGGGGCAACACCGACATCGGACGCACCACCTTGCGGTAATTCACCACATGCCGCAATTGTTGCGAGAAATCCAAATGCAAACCGTTTCTTCATCTTCTGTCCCACTGTCATTTTGTTCGGTGTGATTGCGGATACGATAACATAGCCCGGTTTCCGCTCTGTGACATTTGACCAGTTACGCCGATCATGGACAGACCGTCGCAAACCCGCTAGGACGCAGGCGCTTGCGAAAAGGAGCCTTCCCGATGTCCGACGACCGCCTGATTGTTGCCCTCGATGTCCCCAACGCTCTCGAAGGTCTTGCCCTGTCGCAAAAGCTGGGCGATGCGGTGAATTTCTACAAGATCGGATTGGGCATGCTGACGGGTGGCGGGCTGGCGCTGGCCAATGAGCTGAAGCACGATTACGGCAAGCGCATCTTTCTGGACATGAAGCTGTTCGATATCGGCAACACGGTGGAAAACGCCGTGCGCGGGCTGGCGCAATTCGATCTGGATTTCCTGACCGTACATGGCGATCCGCATGTTGTGAGGGCCGCGAAAGAAGGTGCGGCGGGCAAGGACCTGAAGATTCTGGCGGTGACCATCCTGACCTCGCTGGAACGCTCCGATCTGGATGCAGCGCTGATCAAGCCGGGCAATGTACAGGATCTGGTCGCGGAACGCGCGGCCAAAGCGTTCGAAGCCGGCGCCGACGGCGTCATTGCCAGCCCGCAGGAAGCGGCGTTGATCCGCGCTCTGCCGCAGTCCGAGGGGCGGTTGATCGTGACCCCCGGTGTGCGCCCTGCCGGCGCCGATCTGGGTGACCAGAAACGGGTAGCCACCCCGGCCAGCGCTGTCGGCGACGGCGCCGATCATATCGTGGTTGGCCGCCCGATCTATCGTGCCGCCAACCCCAAGGCGGCCGCCGAAGCGGTGCTAAACGAGTTGAGCGCGTTGCGTGTGCATTGAACTTATCGCACGGAATCCGTCCCGGAACGCACAAAATAGCAGCGTAAACGTTTGAACAGCGGCCTTTTTCGCGGCTTGTCGCGCCATATTGTCTCTGTGCCCGCAAAAACACATGAAACCCTCAAGTTTTCACAACTGCTCGCGCAAGCTTGCCCCTACGTCAAGTTTTGAGCGATTCTAAGCTCGAGACACTCCCCAACGAACTCTCTCTTCCTGAAGTTCGTTACCTCTCCCCCCGCTTCAGCTTCGCGGGGGGATTTCTTTTTCTAACAGAGCCCTTCTGCCGCAATCCGGGACTTTGATTGGTTCCGCTTGTGGTATAGTCAGCACTGGACATTCCAGAAACAAACCAGCCTGAGGATCTAGGATGCCGGGCCTGTGCCGCGACTGCCTGAGCCGTTTCGAGGACGCCCGGCGTTGCCCGTCCTGCGGCAGCCCGAGGGTCAGGCTGCATCCCGAGCTTTTCGATCTGACCATCGCGCATATGGATTGTGATGCATTCTATGCTTCGGTGGAAAAGCGCGACAATCCCGAACTGGCGGACAAGCCGGTGATCATCGGCGGCGGCAAGCGCGGCGTAGTGTCAACCGCCTGCTACGTGGCCCGGATTCGCGGCGTGCGCTCGGCCATGCCGATGTTTCAGGCGCTAAAACTCTGCCCCGACGCGGTGGTGATCAAACCGCGCATGTCTCTCTATGCCGAGGTGTCGAAACATATCCGCGCGATGATGGACGAGTTAACCCCGGTGGTGGAACCCCTGTCACTGGACGAGGCGTTCATGGATCTGTCCGGAACCGAGCGGCTGCATGGTGCGCCGCCCGCGATAATGCTGGCGCGGCTGGTCAGGCGGATGAAGGACGAACTGGGGCTGACCGGCTCAATTGGATTAAGTCACAACAAATTTTTGGCCAAGGTCGCCTCAGACCTCGACAAGCCGCGAGGTTTTTCGGTGATCGGCCAGACCGAGACGGCAGCGTTTCTGCGAAACAAACCGGTGCGGTTGATCTGGGGTATTGGCCCAGCGGCGCAGGAATCGCTGGAACGGGCCGGCATCCGGACCTTTGCCGATTTGCTGCGCTGGGATCAGGAGGCGTTGACCGCGCGGTTCGGTTCGATGGGATATCGGCTGTGGCATCTGGCGCGAGGACAGGACAAGCGTCGAGTCTCGGCGCACGAGCCGATGAAGTCGATCAGCAACGAGACCACGTTTTTCGAAGACACCGCCAACGCCGATATTCTGGACGGACACCTGTGGCGGATGGCGGAAAAGGTGGCCGACCGTGCCAAGGCCAAGGGTCTGGCGGGGCGGGTGGTGACGTTGAAGCTGAAAAAGGCCAATCACAAGATCCTGACCCGACGCGTGTCGTTGAGGGATGCAACCCAGATGGCCGACCGGATCTATCGCACCGCGCGCGGGCTGTTCGATCAGGTCGGAGACCAGGGGCCTTACCGGCTACTGGGCTGCGGTCTGTCCGACCTGTGCGACGCGGAACAGGCGGACATGTCAGGCGATCTGCTGGATCCGGACGCAGCGCGTCGGTCAAAGGCCGAACGCGCCACCGATGAAATCCGCAAACGGTTCGGCAGCGACGCCATCGTCAAGGGGCGGTCACTGAGATAGTCCGCCCGCACCGTTCCATCCGGTTATGCTGAAGGCTTCAACAGGGTTGGACAACCCTTTCAAATTCAGCGCACCGATGGATTGGGCAGCTACCTGGTCCTCGACCTCCAGATAGGCGCGCTGGCCAATGAGGATCTGATCCTCGCCCGCCGCGTCGCACAGCCGGGCCGCGATATTCACGACACCGCCAATTGCGGTGTAATCAGCGCGGCCCTTTTGCCCGACCAGCCCCATGGTCGCGTGGCCGCTGTCGATGCCGGCCCCAAGGCCGACGCTGTGCCCCATGCGCCGCCAGGGGGCGCAGATGTCGGAAAACGCATCGCGGATATCCAGGGCCAGCAACACCACCTGATGCACCGGCTGGTCACAGGGAACCGGATCGTTGAAGAAAACCATCAGCCCGTCGCCTGAGCGATAGCCGATGGTGCCGCCGCGTTCGGCCACCAGTGCGCCTGCGCGGTCATGGAACCGGCGCAGAATGTCGATCACATCCTCGGGTTCCAGCGCCTCGGACAGGGCGGTAAAGTTGCGGATGTCACAGAACAGGCAGGCGATGTACCGGCGGTGGATCTGCAACAGGTCCTCGCGCCCGCCCTCGACCACGGCTTCGGCGATCTGGGGGGCGAGGAATTCCTTGAGCCGTTCCAGACGCCCGATTTCTCCCGCCTGCTGTTCGACGCGGGATTCCAGCTGGGCGTTCAGGGCCGAAATTTCCGACGTCTGCGATTGGACGGTTCGGTTGAGATCGCTGAGCAGAAAGTTCTGGTTCAGCAAGGTCGCAATAACCAAAAGCACATAGGCCAGCGCTTCGACCCGGTGGTCATAGCTGATGTAGAGCGTGGCGATCAGGATGACGACGGCTGCGACGGCAAAGACCAGTGGCAGGGTCCGGTGGTGGCGCTCGTAATCGCACCACACGAAATAGGTGGCGACCAGCGCCAACCCCCACATGAGCACGGCCTGCACATGCGGGTTGAACGGCACCTCCGGCAGGCTGAACAGGGCTTCGAGCACAAAGCCGACATAGCACGCGATCAGCGAGGCAAAGGCCGCCATCGTTGCCGCCCCACCGAGCGATAGGGCGGAACGCGCGAGTGTCGAAACCGTGATGCCCGGTAAATCGCGATGTGTCATGACCGTACAGCCCGTCCTTTTCGATCAGACTAGGCGGGTTTTTGAAATGGGTCAAAACTCAGTATCGGCGCTGGCCTGAACTTTCTGGAATTACTCGGCGGCCAGAGGCACGGATTCCTGACCGATGGCGGCGATCTGCGCGATGACCCCGCGCAGCCTTTTGCGGAAATCGCGGTAATGCTCGTTCGGCACGATCTGTTTTTCGTCGATATAAAGCGAGCGGTCGATCTCGATCTGGACTGCGTGCTGCTGACGGGAGGGGCGACCATAGGACTGGGTCACATAGGCCCCTGCAAACGGCGTATTGCGCATCACCCTGAAGCCAGCCTCGGCAAATGCGGATTCGATCTGATCCACCACTTCGTTCGCGGCCGACGCACCGAAACGGTCACCCAGAACGATTTCGGGGCGGCCTAAATGCTTGCGATCGATATTCGCCACCGCCTCGTGAGGCATGGAATGGCAGTCGATCAGGATTGCCTGCCCAAAGGCGCGATGCGACTCGTCCAACAGCGATTGCAAGCGGGCATGGTAGGGCCGCCAGAAAGCGTCGATCCGATGCCGCGCCTCGTTCATTGTAAGCTTACCGCGATAGATCGCGCGCCCGTTGGCCACAACGCGCGGGATCACACCCAAGCCCGAGGCCACACGCGGATTATGCCCGTACTGGCGGGCACCTTCGATCACCGCCGGGTCAAGCTCTTCGGCGCTGCGGTTGAGGTCCAGAAAGGCACGCGGAACGGCCCCCTTGATAAGCGGCGCGCCGAACTCCACCGCCGGTTCGAACAACAGATCGACAAACGCATCCTCGGACGAGCGAATCACATGGCGGTCCAGAACCGAACGCCGCAGCAGCTCCGGGGGATAGCTGCGACCACTGTGCGGCGAGGAAAACACCACGCAAGAGGTGCGATTCGCAGGGGTGCTGAGATGATAGGCGACGTTCTGCATGGATTCTCCTTGTCAGGAACGAACATAGACCGGAAAATTGTTCCGCCAAACCCCTTGATCCCCCCTGCGACTCCTTTTATAGACCCCTCCACCGGCGCGGGGTTCCGCGCCCCATTTCGTTATGGGGCAGGTCACGCAAAGGGAAAGTGGGCGGTTAGCTCAGCGGTAGAGCACTTCGTTGACATCGAAGGGGTCACAAGTTCGATCCTTGTACCGCCCACCATCTATTCACTGTTTCGGGTCCGACCCGAGGCACCCGCTAACCCAGGCGCTGGCCACGTCCTTGATGAAGGCGCCGCAGATTGGAGACAGACCATGAAGGTCAGGAACTCGCTCCGCTCGCTGAAGAACCGGCACCGTGACTGCCGGGTCGTGCGTCGCAAAGGCCGCGTCTATGTGATCAACAAGACGCAGCGCAAATTCAAAGCTCGCCAGGGCTGAGAATTTCGCACATCTGTTTTTCTGAAAATCGCGCTCTCGGGCGCGGTTTTTCTTTTGCGGCTTGCCCAGCGGCCGGAAACCTCCTTTCAATTGCTCCGACGCATACAAGTATCGGGAAAGGAGTGCCGGCAAATGATCACCTTTGACTTTTCGGGCCGCGTGGCGGTCGTGACCGGCGCGGGCGGCGGCATGGGGTTGAGTATCGCCAACCGGATCCTGAGGGCGGGCGGCCGCGCCATCCTCATCGACGTCAAACCCGAACCCGAAGGGCTGGAAGGCGACACCGGCAACCGCCTGTATGCCCAAGGCGATCTGACCGATGCCGATTTCGTCACCCGGACCATCGACGCCGGCGCCGAACGGTTCGGTCGAATCGACTATCTGGCCAATGTCGCGGGCGTGTTGTGGTTCGACCGCGACGCCTCGCTTCTCGACATGGACCTTGCGGTCTGGGACCGGGTCTTTGCCATCAACCTCAAATCCATGGTGCACACCGCGCGGGCCGCGGTGCCGCATATGCGGCGCACTGGTGGGGGCGCGATGGTGCATTTTGCCACCACGCAATGCCTGCGCGGCGATCCGAAACCGCAGGACGCCTATTCGACCTCAAAGGCCGGCGTCGGGGCGTTGTCGCGCTCGCTGGCGATGCAACTGGCGGCCGAGAACATCCGCTCGAATGCGATCTATCCGGGGCTCACCCTGACGCCGTTGCAGGCGCGCTGGGATAGCGATGAAAAGGTGGGCGAAGCAGGCGGCTATGTACCGATGGGCCGGGTCGGCACGCCCGAGGAACTGGCGAATGTCGCGGTGTTCCTGCTGTCGGATGGCGCATCCTATGTCACGGGGATCGACATGCCGGTCGATGGCGGGCTTTTGCTAAAATGACATTCCAGGAATAAGCGCAAGGCTCTTGCTCGCTTTGCCGCATCGCGCTTTCCTGTGCCCAGCACATTGGAGACCGCCATGTCAATCCGACCAAATGTGATCCTGATCCTCGCCGACGATATGGGTTTTGCCGATCTTGGCTGCACAGGGTCCGAGATCCGCACCCCGAATATCGACGCACTGGCCGCGAACGGGGCATTGCTTACGGCGATGTACAACTGCGCCCGCTGCTGCCCGACGCGCGCCTCGTTGCTGACCGGACTATACCCGCACAATGCCGGGATCGGACATATGGGGGCCGATCTGGGCACGCCCGCCTATCGGGGATTCCTGCGCAACGACGCCGCCACCATCGCCGAGCATTTGCGCGCCGCAGGTTATCGCACCTGCATGTCGGGCAAGTGGCACGTGGGCGGAGATTTCATGGCGCGCGAGGTCGACAGTTGGCGAGTGGGCGACATCGACCACCCTACCCCGCGCCAGCGCGGGTTCGACCGCTTCTATGGCATCGTCGATGGCGTGACCCATTTCTTTTCACCGCATTTCATGCTGGAAGATGACAGCCGCGTCGAAACCTTTCCCGATGATTTCTACTTCACCGATGCGATTACCGAAAAAGCCATCGGTATGATCGAGGAATCGGTGGCGATGGAGCAGCCGTTCTTCCTGTACCTCGCCCATACCGCGCCGCATTGGCCGCTGCATGCCCACCCCGAGGATATCGCCCGTTATGACGGGGTTTATGAAAAAGGCTGGGATGCCACCCGCACGACACGGCATGAAACAATGAACGCGATGGGGCTGTTTCAAACCAACTGGCAGATCAGCCCCCGCGACCCGGACGTGATCCCGTGGGACGCCGAACAGAACCACGACTGGGAAGCACGCAAGATGGCAACCTATGCCGCGATGGTGGACCGGATGGATCAGTCTATTGGCACCTTGATCGCAACCC
>NZ_JBXWQW010000087.1:0-9643 GCF_059612585.1 Ruegeria sp. YKSF57
CCGGTGCAGATCATCAACAGATGCGCGTTCGGGTCAGACGGCAGCAGAAAGGTCGAGCCGAACGGGCCGGTCACGTTGACCGTATCGCCGGGCTTGAGATCGCAGACATAATTCGAGCACAGGCCCTGTTCCTCGCGCTTGACGGTGAGCGACAGGTTGTTGAAGTTCGGCCGCTCGCCATCGCGGGGGCTGGACACGGAATAGAGGCGCGGCAGATGAGCGTTACCGTTGTCATCCGTGCCCGGCGGGATGATCCCGATGCTTTGCCCTTCGAGCACCGGAAAGGGCAGCGAGCCGAAATCGAGGATGATGTGGCGGACGTCGTTGTCGCTGTCTTCGGCCGTCAGGCGGAAGTTGCCGGTGACCCTGGCCTGCGCGGGCTTGCCAAGGCCGTACATGTTGATCGTGGGTTTTGAGGCCGACTGCGGCGCCTTGGCCTTGCCCCCTGCGCCTTTGTGCGCCTCGGCCAGCAGGGCGGCGATCGAGTCGTCCAGCGCTTCAAGCCCTTCGTCGCCCGTCATCTCTTCCTGCTCGGGCAGGTCCATCCAGCCGTATTGGTCCTGCAGCGAATAGGGCTGGGCCACCACGCGCCAGTTGTCGATGGAACCGGTGGGGCAAACGGGAATGCAATCCATGCAGAATTTGCATTTGTCGGCATCCACCACCACGTTCATGTCGTCATGTTCGATGGCCTGTTCGGGGCAGGTCATCTCGCATGTGTAGCAACGGATACAGATTTCGGGGTCGATCAGGTGCTGCTTGAGCGGCTGGTTCATGAACTCTCGCGTCTCTTGGTCAGGATGACGTCGGGCAGAACCAGCGTGTCGATCAGGGCTGCGCACAGCCCGACACAATCGGAACAGCCGACACAGGGGCCTTGCAGCGCGGATACCTGACCAGCGAGAGCCTTGAGATTGGGTGTCTCAGCCTTGGTGCGGTCGATCTGCATTGCGGGTCTCCCCTTCTGAACAAGCCAGGTCCCAAAAAACGGAAAAATGGTGAGTCCGTCAATCCGGTTTTCGTCACATTTTGTTACCGTTAGCGGCACCTGGCCCGGGTTTCTTGTGTTACGCCATGTGCAGTTTCACATATTCGAAGTCGCCGGGGCGATTGTCGATGCCCACCTTGGGCGGCGCGATCCAGCGGGCGTATTGGCCCGGCTCGTAACAGGGTTTCATCAGCGACTGGATGAAATCGCCGTCGGCATGAGTCGGCAGCCAGTCGGGCAGGCCCTTGTCATATTCTGCGCCGCTGACGACCTTGCCGGAGGGATCGAACAGCTTGTCGGCAAAGACGCCGATCTTGCGGTTGAACGCCTCGTGCGGGAGCTTGAGTTCGAAGTCGATGCCGGACTTTTCGATGATCTTGTTCCAGCGCCCGACGCCGCCCGCGGCATCCTTGGTATAATCGTCGCGCAGGCGCATGTTGATCGCGGTCAGCGCGGGCACTTGTTTCTGGACCGCCTTGCCGTCCTCAAGATCCCAGACGGTATAGGTGTCGGCCTGAAGCTGGTGGTCGTCGGTCAGGCGGTTTTCCATGTAACGCCCCTTGATGCCCGCGTTGAAGGCATTGGCGGCATTGGTCGACACCTCTTGCCCAAACAGGTCGAGCGACAGGGTGTAATGCAGGTTCAGCTTTTTCTGAATTGTCGGCAGGTCGATCACGCCCAGCGCGCGGATCTTGCCCACGTCATAGGGATCGTCGATGCCGTTTTCCTTCATCACCTCGCAGGTTTTCTGGATGATCCGGCCAACGCCGGTTTCACCCACGAACATGTGGTGCGCCTCTTCGGTCAGCATGAAGCGGCAGGTGCGGCTGAGCGGGTCGAAACCGGATTGCGCCAGCGATTCAAGCTGCATCTTGCCGTCCCGGTCGGTGAAATAGGTGAACATGAAGAAGCTGAGCCAATCGGGCGTTTCCTCGTTGAACGCGCCCAGCATGCGGGGGGCTTCTTCGGAACCCGACTGGCGGCGCAGCAGGTCGTCGGCCTCTTCCCGGCCATCGCGGCCGAAATACTTGTGCAGCAGATAGACCATCGCCCAGAGGTGGCGGCCCTCTTCGACGTTGACCTGAAACAGGTTGCGCATGTCGTAAAGCGAGGGCGCGGTCAGCGCCAGCAGGCGCTGTTGTTCGACCGAGGCCGGTTCGGTGTCGCCCTGGATCACGATCAGGCGCTTGAGCAGGTTGCGGTATTCGCCCGGCACCTCTTGCCAGGCGGGTTGGCCCGCGTGCTCGCCGCAGGGGATCATCCGTTCCTCGACCTGCGGCGCCAGGAGCACGCCCCAGCGGTATTCGGGCATCTTGACGTAGTCGAACTTGGCCCAGCCCTTGGGATCGACGCTGACGGCGGTGCGCAGGTAGACCAGCGATTCCTGAAAGTCCCGCGGGATCAGCTTGTTCCACCAGTCGATATAGCCGGGGTGCCACTTTTCCAGCGCCTTGAGCACCTTCTTGTCCTGGCTCAGGCCCACGTTGTTGGGGATCTGGGTGTCGTAACTTACGTTGATCAGGTCAAGCATGTCTTTCCTCCGCCAAGGGCCCGGGCCCCTTATACACGTTCCATGTTGTATTCGCCGCGCAGGCCGGTGCCGTAACGCTGCAATGCGCCTTCGGGACCGACCGCGTTGGGGCGCTGGAAGATCCAGTTCTGCCATGCGGTAAGGCGGCCGAAGATGCGGGTTTCCATCGTTTCGGGACCGGCAAAGCGCAGGTTCGCCTCCATCCCGGTCATCGCGTCGGGCGAGAAGCTGGCGCGTTCTTCCATGAAGATGCGAACCTCGTCCTCCCAGTCGATATCGTCGTAGGCATAGGTGACAAGGCCCTGTTCCTCGGCCTCCTGCGCCTCGAACGGTTCGCCGATGTGGTCCTTCAGCTTGTCCACGGCGTCGGGATCGCCCCAGAAGCGGGTGGCGAGGCGCGACAGGTTGTTGCCCATCGGATAGGTGCCGAAGTTGCTGGCGCTGAGCGTGATGGCGGCCAGCGGGCGGTTGTCGCCCTCAAACTCGTCCAGCATCATGTAGGAACGGTCGACAGACCAGAGCAATTCGGCCAGCACCCCGGCGAAACAGGAACCGTGTTCGACGATGGCGACAAGGCTGCGCGAGGTCATGTCGACGCGTTTCAGCACGCGTTTCCAGTATTTCAGGATCTCGTTGGCCAGCCAGTGACCGGCGTTGTCCAGAAGCAGCTGTTCATGGGCCAGTACGCGGGCCGGGTCGCCCTGGGTCTGGAACACGACGAGACCGAGTTCGCGCTCGTTCAGGCGCAGGTGCAGGATGGCGTCGTCCAGCTCGCGGGCGAGGCGCAGCATCCAGGTGTCCGCGCCCTGGGCCTGGACCGCACCCATGTCGGCGGGCGCGTCCTCTTGCGGGCCGTTGATGGTGATGGTGGCGCGACCCGCGGCGCGATCGATTGTGACCTCGACGGTGGAATAGGTGACCGAACCGTCGTCGCCGAAAGTGCGGTTGAGCGGCGTGAGTGCGATGCCCTTGTCCGCCGGCGCTTTGGTCGAGACGGCGGCAAACTCGCGGGCGCGGTCCTGCACCACCTCGTCGAATTTCGAGTTGGGGGCGATCTCGTCGACCAGTTTCCAGTCGACGGCGCGCTGGCCGCGCACGCCCTCTTCGACCGAGCAGAAGACATCGGCCAGATCCCGGCGCACCTTGCGCTTGTCGGTCACGCGGGTCAGGCCGCCGGTGCCGGGCAGAACCGCCAGCAGCGGCACCTCGGGCAATGCCACGGACGAGGTGCTGTCATTGGTCAGCATGATGTAGTTGCAGGCCAGCGCCAGCTCATATCCGCCCCCGGCGCAGGAGCCTTTGACGGCGGCGATGTATTTCTGGCCCGAGTCCTCTTCCGCCGCCTCGAAAGTGTTGCGGGTTTCGTTGGTGAATTTACAGAAGTTGACCTTGTGCGCGTGGCTGGCACCGCCCAGCATCCGGATGTTGGCCCCGGCGCAGAACACGCGGTCCTTGCCGGACTGCATCACCACGACCTTGACTTCGGGATGCTCGAACCGCATCCGCTGCACCACATCGGCCAGTTCGATATCGACGCCAAGGTCATAGGAATTCAGCTTGAGCTCGTAACCCGGAAACAGCCCGCCCTGCTCATCCACATCCATGAAGAGGTTGGCGATCTCGCCATCATACTCGACCCGCCAGTGGCGGTATTTCGAGGGGTCGGTCTGAAAGTCGATGCGTTGGGTCATTTCAGGCTCCTCAAAGGGACATTTCGGTGCAGTTTATTGCGCAGCTCGGGGTTCAGCAAGTAGCAATAGGCAAAATAATGCATATTTTCACGCCATATTTTTCAAAGTATTAGAATCATTAGGCAAAAATGCGTCTTTTTCAGTCATAAAGTTATGCATTATTTTGCACATCCCGAAAATCCGGCCGAATCCGGTCCAATCTCTGGTCCAGTTCACTGGAATCAACGCCGAGAATGACGCCACGGTCCCTGCAACTTTTCAGGTGCTCGCGCGCCAGCTTGACAAGGCGGGCGGCAGCTTGCGGGCGCTGCATCCGGTGTTTCAGGCAGGCGTTTGCAAACTGGATGCAGGCCTGAACGAAATGCCGTTCGACCGAGTTGGGCGGCAGGCTCAGCCAAACCGGCTCCCACACTTCATGGGCTTCCCAGAAACATCCCTGCTCCAGCAGCTCCCACCCGGCGCGCCATGCTTCCGACGCAGCGATGTCATTGACGGTCATATCCGGGGTGACGGTGTCGCGGATTGCCGCGAAGGCGTCCGAGGCAGGCCGCGCGGTCAGACCCGGGATGTAAGGCGCCATGTCGCGGGTGACGGTCATGATCAGGCCGTGATGATTTCTGCGGCTTCGATACGCAGAAGGCGGGTGCAGTATTCTGCCACCGCCTCCATCGTCTGTTCGGACGCTTCGCTGTGCGGCGCATGACGGCAATCGAGGATCACCGTGTCGACGGGGCAATATGTTCGGGCCTCGATCTCGTCGATCTGCGCCAGGGTGCCGTATTGGTCGTCGCGGCCCTGAATGGCCAGGATGGGCACGCGGATATAGTCGATGACCTCTGCCACGTTCCAGCCTGTAAAATCGGGATCGAGCCAGACATCGCACCAGCCGCGAAACGCCCCTTCGGGATCGCGATGGTATCTGGCCATCCGGTCGCGCAGGTCGGTTGTTTGAAACGCCTCGCGCGCGCGGGCAATCTCGGCCAGACCCATCGGTTCGGTAAAGAAATGCGGCGCTTCGAGGATCAGGCCGCGCACGCGGAAATCCTCGACGCTGCCGGCATAGATCGCGGCGATGGTGCCGCCGTCGGAATGACCAAACAGGATGCAGTGCTGAATGCCCGCCTGATCGAGGATGTGCGGCAGGACATTCACCGCCTCGTCCGTCATGAAATGGATCGGGCGCGGCAGGCTGATCGGATCGGACTGACCGTATCCCTGCCGGGAATAGACCAGCACACCAAGGCCGGTACGATCTGCCAGAGCCTGCGGGAAATCCCGCCACAGCGCGACGCATCCCAACCCTTCGTGCAGCAGGAGGATGGTTGGCGTCTGATCCGGTGGCGGGCCGTAACAGGCATATTCAAGCGCAACACCATTGACGGTCAGCGGCTGCGAAGGCGTCTGCGCCCAGTCGAACATCACCCGTCCTCCCGCAGCTTGAAGCGCTGAATTTTGCCGGTGGCGGTCTTGGGCAGGTCATCAACGAAATCGATCCAGCGGGGGTATTTCCACTTGCCGACCTTGTCCTTGACGAAGGTGCGCAACTCGTCGGCCAGCCCGTCCGAACCATCCTGTTTCAGCACGATATAAGCCTTGGGTTTTTCCAGCCCGTCAGAATCGCGGGCCGCAACAACCGCGGCCTCCAGCACGGCGGGGTGCGAGATCAGGGCCTGTTCGACCTCGAAGGGCGAAACCCAGATGCCCGAAACCTTGAACATGTCATCGGTGCGCCCGCAATAGACATATCGCCCTTCGGAGGTCAGTTCGTATTTGTCGCCGGTGCGGGTCCATTCGCCTTCGAACGTGGCGCGGCTTTTGTCGCGCTTGTTCCAGTAGCCATCGGCGGCGGACGCGCCGCGCACCAGCAGTTCGCCCAGACCGCCGACGCCGACATCGGCGCCGTCCTCGTCGACCAGCCGCACCTCGTAACCCGGAACGGGGCGGCCCGAGGTGCCGTATTCGACATCGCCGGGCGCGTTCGACAGGAAGATGTGCAGCATTTCGGTGGAACCGACGCCATCAAGGATATCGACGCCCCAGAGCCGTTTCCAGCCGCGCCCGATCTCTTCGGGAAGCGCCTCGCCCGCCGAGATGCAGCGGCGCAGTTGCACATCCGGTGCGCCCTGTTTTTCCAAAAGCGCCACGGTCGCGGCGTAAAGGGTCGGGACACCGCAAAAGATGGTGGGCTTTTCGGTGGCGATGATCCCGACCACCCCTTCGGGGGTCGGGCGACCGTTGAACAGGATGGTTTCGGCGCCCACCGACATCGGAAAGGTCATTCCGTTGCCAAGGCCATAGGCAAAGAACAGTTTGGCGGCGGAAAAAATAACGTCATCCGGTTCGATCTGCAGCACCTGCGCACCATAGGTGTCGGCGGTGGCCCTGAGGCTGCCGTGCACATGGCGCACCCCCTTGGGCTGGCCGGTGGAGCCGGAGGAGTAGAGCCAGAATGCGGTGTCATCGTCCGAGGCCTCGACAGTTTCGGCGGGCGATGCGCCCTGCATGAAGGTATCGAAGCTTTGCGTGCCGTCCGGGGCGGTGCCGATCACCACGATATGGGTCAGGTGGGGCGAAGCCTGGGCGGCGGGCTGCACCACGGGCCACAGCTCCTGCGACACGAACAGGCAGGTGGCGCGGCTGTCGTTGAGGATCACGTCATAAACCGGGGCAGCCTGCAGGGTATTGAGCGGAACAGGAACAACGCCGGCTTTGAGGCAGCCCCAGAAGATCGGCGGAAATTCGATCTGATCCAGCACCAGCATGGCGGCGCGGGCCTCGCGCGGGATGCCGGCGCGGGACAGGGCGCCAGCCACGCGGGCCGAGGCATCGGCCAACTCTCCATAGGTCATGGTGCGCTTTTGCCCGGCGGCCTCGCGAAAGGCAGGGCGGGATCCGTTGCCCTCGCTGACATGCCGGTCCACAAAGTACTGCGCGGCGTTTCCGCTCATGGTCGCTCCTCCCAGTGATGTCCCCGGGGAATGCACGCGGGCGGCCCTGACGACCGGCCCACGCGCACCCTCTCCCCTCGGGTGGCAATAATGCACTTTAAACTCATTTATGCAAGATAGTGCCTATCTGAATTTTCCCTTCATGCATTTTATTGCACATAAATTGTCGCCGGATCGGCCGTTTCGTACAGCCTCTCGACCAGCACGGCGCGGCGGGCGAGCAGTTTGGCGAAGTTCAGGTTGCCCTTGGCCGTGACCTCGCCATCCGCCATCGAGGGCGGTTCGGACAGGATCAGGGCGCGGGTGATGCGGGCGGAGGAGCCTTTGTCGCCGTTGGCCTTGCCGAGCCGCGCCGAGATGTCAGCGGCCTTGTCTCCGGGCAGGAATGCGCCCTCGTGCGCCTTCAGGCCCTTGGACAGCACTGGTGTCGGAAGGATCATCAGGCCGACCTCATCGCGATCCGGTCCGGTCACGATGACATCGGCGGCCAGCGGCGCAAGCGCGGCAAGCAGTTCGAGGCGCAGCGCGGCGGCGCGCACCCAGATGCCCGAGGCGAGTTTGAAATCCTCGGAGATACGGGCAGCGAAGCGCAGGCCACGATTCATGTCGGCCGCATCCACCAGCGTCATGGCGTCGCCACTGCAAAAGAAGCCGTCTGTGTC
Organism: Ruegeria sp. YKSF57; assembly: GCF_059612585.1. NCBI lineage: Bacteria > Pseudomonadati > Pseudomonadota > Alphaproteobacteria > Rhodobacterales > Roseobacteraceae > Ruegeria > Ruegeria sp. YKSF57. Next base: position 7,821 of record NZ_JBXWQW010000087.1, read on the forward strand.
GAACGCCTCGGCGGTCTTGACGGGGTCGTTGTGATAGCCGGGAAAGATGTTGGGGCCTTTGACGCGCACCTCGTACCGCCCGTCCTGTTCGGGGACGAGCTTGACCGTGACGCCCGGCAGCGGCACCCCGACGATGCCCGGCAGATTGGCCGGGACATGCTGGAAGATGCAGGCGGGCGCGGTTTCGGTCATGCCCCAGCAGGTGGTGATCAGGGGCGGTTCCTTTCGCACCTCGAGCGCCATGTCGGTCAGATCCTGCCAGACATCGGGTGCCAGCGACGCGCCCGCATAGAACAGCATGTCGAGATCGGCGAAGAAGTTGCGTTTCAGCGCCTCATCCTGCCGCATCTCGTTGCGGAGCTGGGCAAAGCCCACTGGCACGTTATAGGCGATGGTACCGTTCATCAGGCGGTTGTTCTCGAAAGTCTTGCCGATCAGCGCCGGAGCGGGCTTGCCGCCGTCGATATAAAGCGCACCGCCGAAAGCCAGCATCTGGTTGAAGTTGTTCGAGCCGCCAAAGACATGGTTCCAGGGCAGCCAGTCCACCAGGCGCGGTGGGCGTTCTGAGAGGAACGGCAGGGCCTGCGTGTATTGCGCCTGATTGGCGCACATCATGCCCTGGGTCGTCAGAACGCCCTTGGGATTCGACGTGGACCCGGACGTCATCAGGATCTTGGCCACCGTATCCGGGCCGACCCGCGCGGCGGCGGCGTCGATATCGGCACTGGCGGCTGCAAGGTCGGAGAGCAGGGACATCCCCTGCCCTGCGTTGCGTGAAACTGCAATCTGGCGTCCGCCCATGCCCTCCATGCCAAGGGCTGCGGCGAAGGTTTCGCCATCCTCGGCATAGATCATCGACGGGCGGATCAGGTCGAGGATGTGGTGCAGTTGTTTGAGCGCGCCGGGAATCAGGGAATATTGCTCGGCCACCGGCACCGTGGGAATCCCGACATATTGCGCGGCAAGGTTGAGCAGACCGTGGTCGATGCTGTTGCCCGAGAGGATGAGGATGGGCGTATCCGACCCAAGGCCGCGCGACAGCAGACCGGAGGCAAGGGCGCGCACCCGGTCCAGCGCCTCGGCATAGCGCAGTTCGCGCCAGCCCGGTCCGCTGCGTTCGGCCAGAAACACCGCCTCGGGACAGGCGGCGGCCCAGTGGTGCAGCCAGTCGGTCGTCTTGTGGGCGGGTTCGGGCAGCTCATGGGCCGAGCGCAGGAGGATCGCGCCATCGACCCTGTCCTCGCGGATAACGTCATGTGCAACATACTGTGCCATCGCCCTCTCCCACGCCGCCGCGTTCCGGCTGGGCCGGTGCGCGACAGGTCAGACCGGGTTGAACGTTCTCAGCCCGGCAATAGAAACAACGTGATCACCGGGAAGGCGACAAGGATGATTACCCGGATGATGTCGGAGGCCACGAAGAACAGAACCGCCTTGTAGGTGTCGATCATGCGCGTTGTCTGATCCATGGCGTTGATGATGAACAGGTTCATGCCCACCGGCGGTGTGATCAGGCCGACCTCGACCACGATCAGCACGAGGATGCCGAACCAGATGGCGACCTGTTCCGCCTCGATCCGGTTGGCCATGCCACGGGTGACGCGAATGCCCAGCTCTTTCATCTGTTCGCGTGTCAGTTCGGTGCCAGTGGCGATGGCATCCTGAATCGAGGCAAGCATCTCGATACCCATGCCGTCGGGCACGCCGACATTCAGCACTTCCATCGCGGCCTGGGCCTGCATCGCCGCCAGCGAGACGAAATTGAAATCCATCGCCGAGATCACCGGGAAAAAGATCGGGATCGTCAGCAGGATCATCGACAG
>NZ_JBXWQW010000088.1:0-8833 GCF_059612585.1 Ruegeria sp. YKSF57
CATGTACCACAACATTCTTGTTCCGATTTCCTTTGACTCCGAACGGGACGTTTCGGGCCCGCTGAAACTGGCCGAAAAACTGGCGACCCCGGATGCGAAGATCACGTTGATGCACGTGGTCGAACACATTCCGGACTATGCCATCTCGTACATGCCCGCCGAGTATCTGACCGAGGCGCGCAAGGCCATCCAGGGCGAACTGGACGCATTGGCCGCCAAGCTGCCAAATGCGCGGGCCGAGGTAGTCGAGGGGCATTCGGGCCGAACAATTCTGGACTGGGCCGAGACCAACAAGCCCGATCTGATCATTCTGGCGTCGCACCGTCCAGGTATGCAGGACATCTTTCTGGGTTCCACCGCGACGCATGTGGTGCGCCACGCGCAATGCGCGGTGCATGTGGTCCGGTAACTGCCAGTTCCGGCCCCGCGACAGGGGGCCGGATGCCTGCCGCGTCATCAATGGGTGCAGCAGAAAGAGCCGTGCTGGGCATCCTTCATCAGGCGGTCGAAGTCGCTGCCTTTCATTTCGATCAGGGTCTTGTGGTCCCCGGCCTCGAACCAAACGCGGTCAAGCCCGGTCAGGCTGTCATCGATGATGGTCGGCACGTCATAGGCAGATCCTATCGGCGGTGCCGCCCCCAGGTCGCAATCGTCAAAGACCTCTTCGACCTGCTCTTCGGGGGCCAGCCCGATGCGGCGCGACAGGATGGCTTGCAGGTTGGTCAGATCAACATGGTGGTTTGACGGAACGACGGCCAATATCGGTCCTTCCTCCATATGGATCAGGACGGATTTCGCCAGATGGTCGCCTGGTACATGCGCGGCTTCGGCGCATTCGGCGGCCGTGGGCGCATAAGGGTGCGGGATCATGTCAAACGGCAGTCCCCGGGCTTCGAGGTGGTGTTTAAGGCGCGTGGCAATGGTCATGGTGTCCTCCATGGAGCCATCGGCAACCCGGCCTTGCGCATCTGGCGCGCCAGGCGCCGAGTTTGGTGTGCGAGAAGCCCAGTCTGCGCCCATCGTCCGAGTCGGGCAAGTCTGTCGCTACAGATCGGATGCGGACAGGCGGTATGCCTTGCCGAATCCGGCGTTGAGCAGACCGTCGGTCACATCGAATCTGACAAAGCGGAAATCGGCGAAATCTGCATAAAGCCCGGCCTTGGGGCGCAGCGACAGGTAGCGGCTGCGCATGTGGTCATGTTCCAAAGTGCCGCGTGGGATCAGCGCCGCCGTGCAATGCAGCGTCAGACGTGGATGGGTCAGCGGGTCGCCCTTGGGGCTAGGTTCCCCGATCAGCAGGGCACAGGCGGGGTTGGCGTCAAGCGCCTGCGTGTGGCCAGAGAGGGACGAGATCAACGAAATCGGTTGCCCGCAGCCGCTTGTGGCAAGCGCGACGCGGGTGACCGAGGGTAGGGCGGTATCCGGCTGCAGTACTGCCAGGGCCGCGTGGGTTGCGCTCTGTACAAGGTCACGGGCCAGTGCGCAGGCGGTGTCATCGGCGGGCCGAAAGAGGTCGGTGCGGGTCATCGTGATGCCATAATCGAATTTTATCTCAGCATTCATGGCACAAGAGGCAATGTCGAGCGAAGAGATTATGCCAAACCCCCGGTCCCGCCAGCGCCAACGGCGGGCCGAGGCGTTGCGCAGAAAGGCGCTTTCGCCGGTGCGCATTCTGACCATGATCCTGGCGCTGCCGATTACGATCGCCTGTATCTCGTTTGGGGTCTACATGCGTACCAGCCCCTATGAACCGGACGAAGCCCTGTTGCATATCGTAGCACTGGCAGGCTGTGACGCAGCGAGGGCCGTGGGTGTGGCCCCCAGCTATCGCGGGATGGTGGGATATCACACGCGCAATGATCCGGATGGGGACGGGGTGGCCTGTGACGAGCCTCGCCCGGTGGCGGCTGGAACCTCAACCGCGTCGGCTGCCAAAGCACCAGTGCGGCAGGTAAAAGAACGGACAGTCGGCGGCGCAAAATTCGTGCGCCCCTGAACGCCGAGACTTTGTTGGCTGAGCAGGTTACGCCTCTGCTGGGCGATAGGCAAACCGATAAGCCAGCGCCACTCCGCCCGCGCCGCCGGCGATGTTGCCAAGTGTGACCCAGAACAGGTTGCTGAACGCAGCCGCCCAACCGATCCCTTCTCCCGCCAGTGCGCCCTGCGGTAGCAGGTACATGTTGGCGACCGAGTGTTCGAGGCCGAGCAGAACGAAACCCGCAATTGGCCAGAGGATCGCAAGAATCTTGCCCGCCGCTGTACGCGCGGCGAAGGTCAGCCAGACGGCCAGACAGACCAGCGCGTTGCAAAGCGCGCCGCGGGCGAAGGCCTCGACCGGGGACAGCATCGCCTTGCCCCGGGCGATGGCCTGGGCCGTCTCGCCCATCGGGCCGTCCAGCAGGCCGGTCAGCGCAAAGGCCACGGCCAGCCCGGCAGCGCCCGCAAGATTACCGGCATAGACCACCCCCCAGTTGCGCATGAGCGCGCGCAGGGTGATCCGCCTGTCAACTGCCGCCATGGTCATCAGTGCGTTGCCGGTGAACAACTCAGCCCCCCCCACCACTACAAGGATCAGGCCCAGCGAAAATACCACGCCGCCCAGAAATCGGGCCGGGCCAAACCCGGCATCCACGCCGGTCATCACCATGGTATAGGCTGCACCGCCAAAGCCGATGAAGGCCCCGGCCAGCAGGGCCAGTGTCAGGGTCTGGCCGGTGGCAAGGCGCGCCTTGGTCACTCCGGCGGTTTCGACCAGCCGGGCGATTTCGGCAGGCTTATAGGCGTCAAGGCCGGTGGGGTTTGCTTGTGTCATGGGCGCAGCATGACCGGATCGCCGCGTAAGCGTATTGATCGGGATCAAGGTGCGTCGGCCCAGTCAGCCCTTCATCGCGTGCAGCAGGTCAAGCAGGCGTTTGCGGTCCTGGTCGTCGGAATAATCGCCGGTGGCAAGGCGTTCTGCAATGTGCAGGCGCAGGCGCTCGTGCTGGGTCCGCACTTCCTCACCGGCGGTCTCGGCCAGTGTCTTCATGATCGCCGCAACCGCCTGCTTGCGCTTGGTGGTGGGGTTGGCAATGTAGTCGACAAGGCTCTGCTGACCGGAATCAAGAATATTTTCGGCCAGCGCGCGCAACTGGTCGCCGTTCGGTAAAAGCGGCGCGGGTGCGGTTTCAGGTGGCAGGATTTCCGGCAGGCTGCGCGGGGCTTCGCCCAGCACGTTGGCGCCGTCGACAAAGGCTTCGGTGATCATTCGGGTTATTTTTATGGCGCGCGGATCGCGGAACAGGGCCGAAGCAATCGCCACGCCATAATCGGTATAGACCCACGGATTGACCCGACGCCCGCCGCGGCCTCCGGGCTTTGAGATCACATTCCGTGATTGCAGCGCTGCCACTTCGTCGTCGGAGAGCTGGAACCGGTAGCCCTCGAACAGATCCGCGTTGCGCGACACCGCCTGATTGAAAGCGCTGACGGTCTTGCCATAGAACCGCGCAAGATCCTCGGCCAGCACCACCCGAACACCGCGCACCTTCTGGATGGCGTCCTGAACTTCGTGGGGTGTGGGCAGGGTCTTGGTCATAGCGTTTTGGAATCACAAATTGTGATTTCAAACGTGGAGCAGCCGGGGCGGCGCTGCAACCTTGAAGTGCAAATCTTCTCCTATCTGCGGAATTCGCCTGTAGCGCCGTCTCAATAATGCATGGGCAGGCTCTGAATAGCCTTGCTAGTTTCTTGAGGAAATCTGGCGATCCCGCGAGGACTCGAACCCCGAACCTGCTGATTAGAAGTCAGCTGCTCTATCCAGTTGAGCTACGGGACCGCTTGGGCCTTTCTTGCGGCTTTTAGCCAGCAGGTTCAAGAGCCAAGCGCATGAAAGCGCTATTGGGGTCGGCGTCATAGCCGTGGATCGGGCCGCAATAGCTGTATCCCAATGCCTCATACAGTCTGCGTGCGGCGTCATAACCCGAAAGATGCGCTGCTCCGGTTTCCAGCACAATCGCCGTTGCGCCGCCCGCCCGCGCCTCGTGTGCCAACCGCTCCATTAGCACCCGAGCCAGACCCCGGCCGCGGGCGGCGGCGGTGATATGCACCGATTTCACTTCGGCTGTGCCATCGGGCAGCGTCTTGAGCGCGCCGCAGCCGATCGGCGTGTGACCATCGAAAAGCGCCCAGAAACGCGTGCCAGTCTCGCGCAGAGTGTCGGCATCCAAGGTGTGATTGCTTTCATCAGGTCCGGCGTCGCGGCCATGGGCCATATGCGCCTCAATCAGCGGGCGCAGGTCGACCGCGCCCGGGTCGGCCTCGCGGATGTCGATCATTCAGTGGGTCCAGGGGCTGCGCCGGTCGGTGGCGAAGTTTTCGCCATAGCCACGCGGGCGCAGATTGGGCTTTCGCTTGTGCGGCTCGCTGACCTGCGCCTCGATCCCGTGGGCCTGAGCATATTCCAGCGCCTCTTCCTTGGTGTCAAAGCGCAGGCGCACCTGGGTTTGCGTATCATTCGAAGAGGTCCAGCCCATCAGCGGGTCCACCTCGCGCGCGGAGCCTTGGGCATACTCCAGAACCCATTTGCGGGTCTTTGCCATGCCCGATGTCATGGCGTTTCTGGCAGGCTGATAAATCCGTGCGCGCATTGCAAACTCCGTCCTTTTCGGCTTGTCCCTATATGCGCGCAAGCGTGCGCCCGGGCAAGACTGTTTTGTCAGGTTTCGACGCCATCCAGCCGCCCCTGTGGGCTGCGGATTGCCGCAGCCAACGCCTGAGCCAGCGATTGGTGCGATGGTGGCAGGACCGGACAGCGCGAACAGACGTTGGGATCGGGTTCCAGTCGCGATGCACGTTCGAAGGCCTTACGGGCCGCGTCCTGTTGTCCGCCCTCGCAGAGCGCCAGGGCGTGCATCAGATGCATCGCGCGTTCCTTTGGCCGGGTGTCCGCCGCCAGACGGGCGTCCTCGGCGGCCAGATCGAATTGCCCGGCGCAATAGTGGGCCACGGCCCTCAGGAACCGCCGATAGGGGATCATCGGGTTATGCACCTGCCGCTGCAGCAATAGCCCGAACTTTTCGGCCGCCTCGGCAAATGCGCCTTCGAACATGAGGATATGGCCCGCGAGTTCGTGGTTTTCGGCATAGGCGGGATTCAGGGTCCTGCTGCGTTCCAGATCGGATCGGGCGCCGGGCGCGTCGCCCAGACAGTTGATCCGGAAATAGCCGCGGGTCCAGAACACGTAATCGCTTGCCGGGTTCTGTTCGACGGCCGTGTCCAGATCGCGCTCCAACTGTTCCAGCAGGCTGTCGGGCAAGGTCTCGTACCGGGCCGCGTTCAGCATGATCTCGGCCTCTGCCCGCATCGCCAGCGCCACCCCGTCCAGCGGGTTCATTTCGATGGCGCGTTTCATCAGGCGCAGCCCATCGGCCCAGTCCTGATAGGTCAGCCGGTAGAAGGAATTCGCCGCGCGCGCGCGGAGTTCGGAAACGCTCAACTCCTCCTCGGGAATGTGTGCCAGCCGGTCGCCATCGAAGGCGTTGGTCTGGATGCGCAGGTCGGCTTCGGCCCGTTCCAGTACCACGTCGCAGAAATCAAAGATGTCCTTGGTGCTGCGGTCATAGCTTTCGGACCAGACGGGGCGTCCTTCTGCGCGCAGCACCAGCGTGAGGCTCAGCCGCCCCTTGCCGCCCGCCACCCGCAAGCGGCTTTTCAGATCATAGGTGGCCACATCAACTGGTTTGGCTGCCGCATCCAGAATGACGATACCCTGCCTTCGCGACATGCGGATCACCAACTGATCGTGCAGGTCGCCCGCCAACGCCGCAGTGTCAGAGTCAAGCGGCGCATACTCTATGGCCGCGACCGCAATCGACGTCACGCCGTCCGAACCGCTTTCGCGCCGCCTTGCGGGGCGCCATTGGTAAAGCCTGACCGGTTGCGCGATGTTTTTCAGGCGGAAGATGCCGGCATCCTTCAAATCCGCTGCCACAGCGCCTGACAATTGCCGAAACAGATCCTCGGACACCATCAGGCCGCCGGGTGGGGCTTCGGCCTCGATCCGTTGTGCGATGTTCAAACCCGAGCCATAGAAATCCTCGCCATCTTCGACCACTTCGCCGATATGGGCGCCGATGCGCAGCTTGATATCGGTCTCGGCCTGCAGCTTTTTCTGGATCGCCATGCCGCCTGCAACGCAGGTCGCGACTCCGGGAAACGACATGATCCAGCCGTCTCCCAGTCGTTTCAGGACCTTGCCGTCGTGCTGTCTTGCCAGTGGCTCGACCACGTTCTTGCGCAAGCTCCGCACGGCCTGGATCGTGCGGGCCTGATCCGCTTCCATCATCGCAGTATAACCGACGACATCGGCAAACATCAGAACCGCCAACTGGCTGTGCATGGACGTCCCCCTGGAAATATCCTGCCAGTCTAGGCAATCGGCACATTCTGTAAACCTCGCTAGCTTGTCCTTTCGATCTGCGTGCTCACCCGCGCCAGCGTTCCCAGATGCGAAGCGCGTGACCTGAGAAAGGCCATCAACCGGTCCGGATATCCTTCAGGTGGTGCATGGCGGACCGAGGTGCGCTTGCTGACAGCTTTACGCCATGTTGCGAGTTGCAGGTTTGGTGGCATCAGGCCGAATTCCGCGATGTCATCCAACGTATCGAAATAGCGAAAGATCGTGCCCCAGACACCGTCGACCATAAAAAACTGTTCTCCTCCAAAGAAAGGCCCCGATATCTCGGGCGCAATACGCTCCAGCCTTTGGCGCACGACCTGCCGCTTCGCTTCGAACGCATCGGCATCAGGAGCGTTGTAGAGTCCGGCAATCGCCGCCAGCGTGTCGGAGCCAAATTCGATCCACGCCCGGTGCCGCGCCCTATCCAGAGGATCATCCGGATGCAGTGACCCCGGTGTCACCTCATCAAGGTATTCCGCGATCACCTGGCTTTCGAACAGGACCCGGCCACTGGTTTGCAGCACCGGAACCCGGCCCAGCGGCGACAGTGCTCGAAACCAGCCGGGCTTGTCCGACAGGTCGATATAGGTGCGGCGATGCGGGATGCCTTTTTCGCTCAGTACGATCACCGCGCGTTGCACATAGGGGCACAAGTGGTGGCTGATCAGATGAAGGTCGGTCATGGGAGTCTCCATTTAGATGCAATTGCATGTAAATGGAAATGGGCCTCGCCTGTTGAAAGTCAATGCATATGCATCTAAATTCCGTACATGACCCTGTCTACCAAAGAAGCATTCGAGCTCTGGGTGCCGCTCGCGCGTGCCTACAAAGCCATTTTGAGTACGGTCGAACACGCCCTGAAACAGGCAGGACTGCCGGGTCTCGACTGGTACGACGTGTTGTGGGAACTGGAACAGGCCGACCCTGACGGGTTGCGGCCCTATGAGCTTCAGGATCGGCTGTTACTACCGCAATATGGGGTATCCCGAATGGTGCTTCGCCTTGAAAAAGCCGGCTACCTCAAGCGCATGTCCTGCGATGACGACGGGCGCGGGCAGATCCTTGTCCTGACGCCACAGGGCGCCGCCACGCGGTTGCGGATGTGGGAGGTCTATGCCCCCGCGCTGACCAAACAGATCAATAACCCGATGATGCAGGTCGAGAGGCACGGATTGACTGGCACGTTGAAGCAGCTTGAACTGGCCTCGAAATCGGGTGCCAGTGAATAATAATTCAGGCTGAAACGACGCGCCCCCTTGAACAAGAACAAAAACAGACCAAAATCGGGCGCGAAAGGAATCCCCCCTGATGCCTTACGCGCATTCCGACAAGACCCAACTGACCGCCGAAGACGTACGCGCGCGCCTGAAACTTGAGGGTGGCAGGCAATTCGTGATGCATACCGAATTCAATCCGGCGGGCGATCAGCCAACGGCGATCAAGGAACTGGCAGGCGGCGTGCTGGACGGTGAACGCGATCAGGTGCTGCTGGGCGCGACCGGCACGGGCAAGACCTTCACCATGGCCAAGGTGATCGAGGAAACCCAGCGCCCCGCCATCATCCTTGCCCCCAACAAGACGCTGGCGGCGCAGCTATACGGTGAATTCAAAGGCTTCTTCCCCGAAAACTCGGTGGAATATTTCGTGTCCTATTACGACTATTACCAGCCCGAGGCCTATGTGCCGCGCTCTGACACCTACATAGAAAAAGAATCGCAGATCAACGAACAAATCGACCGGATGCGCCACTCGGCCACGCGGGCGCTGCTGGAACGCGATGACGTGATCATCGTCGCCTCGGTCAGCTGCATCTACGGTATCGGCTCGGTTGAAACCTACGGGGCGATGACGCAGGATCTGAAGGTCGGTCACGAATACGATCAGCGGCAGGTGATGGCCGATCTGGTGGCCCAGCAATACCGCCGCAACGACCAGGGGTTTCAGCGCGGCTCGTTCCGGGTACGGGGCGACAGTTTGGAAATCTGGCCCGCCCACCTCGAAGACCGCGCCTGGAAGCTGTCCTTCTTCGGCGAGGAACTGGAACAGGTCACCGAATTCGACCCGCTGACCGGCGAAAAAACCGACACGATGGACCATATCCGGGTCTATGCGAATTCCCACTACGTGACGCCGAAACCGACGATGCAACAGGCGATCATCGGGATCAAAAAAGAGTTGCGGATGCGCCTCGACCAGCTGGTCGGCGAAGGCAAACTGCTCGAGGCGCAGCGGCTGGAACAGCGCACCAATTTCGATCTGGAAATGCTGGAAGCGACAGGCGTCTGCAACGGGATCGAGAACTATTCGCGCTATCTGACCGGTCGTGCACCGGGCGAGCCGCCCCCGACCCTGTTCGAATTCATCCCCGACAACGCCATCGTCTTTGCCGATGAA
>NZ_JBXWQW010000089.1:0-8601 GCF_059612585.1 Ruegeria sp. YKSF57
ACTCGGGCGAGTGGTTCTTCCGTTTCGACATCTCTGATCTCCTTTTCGTCGAAGATCAGCAGACAACAAATCGTAGCTTACGTCAGTGTCCGAAATTCAGGGGGTAGCTCACTGCTTGGAGTTCCGCAAAGAAGGAGAAGAGTGTCGTGACGCATCAGTCCCATCCAACCGATCCGGTTGCCGGAGGAATTTCAATTCATGCAGTGGATGTTGCGGATGGCATACCCGCTGCCAGACTGGCGGTTCGACTATGGCACATGCGACCTGCGAGAACGGAAATCGCATCAGGTGTGTGTGGCCCCGACGGGCTGCTGCATCATCCGGTCGGCGAGGGTCGAGACGTACAGCCAGGGCTCTATGAGGTGGAATTCGAGGTCGGGGACTACTATCGGCAAGCCGGTCGTTTGCTGCCGGAGCCTTCGTTTCTCGAAACCGCGGTCTTTCGCTTTGGCATCGAGCGCGTCGAGGAACACTTCCATCTGCCGTTCAAGTTCACACCGTGGGGGTTTTCTCTTTTCCGGGGCGGCGCCTAGGTATAACAGGCATTGCCACTCGTCGAGATCAAATGAGACAACGGAAACCAAAAATTCCAATGCATATCAGTTGGATGCGCAGTATTTGAGGTTCAATAAAATCTCTGGATATTGATTTTCAATGCCCACCGCCCGCACCACGTTTCTATTCCGATCTGAATCAGGCGTCTGCAGCAATGCGGGCTGTGCGATGCGGGGTTTGCCTGCTAAGCTTTGTGCATTGCTGAACTATTCGCGACCGACGTGGGGGAGGCGAAGGTGCAGAACGCGGGAAAACCAGCGAAGATGGATACCCCCGGAGGCGATCACATCGGGTTGCCCTGGCCAGAGGGGTATCAGGACCTTCGCCCGGTGCTGCAGGAGCAATGGGGGTTCAGCGATGACATGTATCTGCATCACAAGCTGAGCGGAAAGTCCGGGGCTTATGTTTATGCCGCCGATGTCCATTGCGCCGATTTCAGCGGGCAGGCGATTCTTAAATTCGACCGCGCGCCCGAACCGGCCTGGAACGAACTGTCGGAGGCGGAGCGGCACGATATCGCGTTCAGGGTCGCCCCCGAATTTGCCCGTGCGCATCTGCCAGAACTGCTGAAAACAAGCGCTGTCGATGACCGGATTGCAATCCTGTCGTCGATTGCCGGGCGGGGGCTGGAATATGCCAAGCCCTGGGCCGAATGTGCGCATGACGAACAGGTAGAGGCGGTGAACCTGCTATCGTCCGGATTGCTTGAGGACTGGAACCGCGACTGTCACCTGGCGGCTGGGCTGGTATCGGTCGGAGACATCCTCAGAGGGTGGTTGAACTATCGGCTGGACCCGGTTCAGGGCCGGATTTTCCAATTTGTGCAGAGTGAATGCGGGCTTTGTGCAGAGGACCAAAGCCTGATTTTCGATGGTCGCTGGTACCCGAACCCACTGAACCTGGCGGCGGGTGCGTCGGGAGGGGCGGCGGATCAGAAACTGCGCGCGGTTATTGGCAACACCCACGGCGATCTGCACGGATACAACGTGTTGCTTGGCGGGGCGGGATCTGCGCGCCTGAGCTATTATCTGATCGATCTGGCGCTTTATCAGGACAAGCAGTTCCTGTTTTACGACCACGCCTATTTCGAACTCAGCCACCTTCTGCTGGCGCGGGAAAGGGCGGACGCGGAAAGCTGGAGTGCGCTGATGGGGCATCTGAGCGTGTTTGATCATGCCGGGCCCGAGGTGAAGCTGAAAGGCGATGATCTGGGTCTCATTCAGTTGATCGAGACACTGCGTCGGAACGTGATGGAGTGGGTGGACCGCAATCAGTCGAGCAGGTTGTCCTATATGGAAAAGCAATACATGCTGGCGCGGGTCGCGGTGGGCCTGAATTTTGTCAACAAACCGCTTTCGGACAAATCCCGAAAGATGGCGTTTCTGTACGCGGCGGCCAACCTCAAGGATTATGTGGTGCTTTCGGGGCTGGATTGGCCCAAACACGGGCCGCTGTTCGAAATTACCGAGATGGCAGGAGGTGGGGCCGACGGTGGCATGCCGGTCAAAAGCAGCAGTGACGGGCGGTTCCGGATTTCGGACCCCACCCGTGTTTTGCCGGAGGACAGGCCGGTGGTTGCTGTGCTGGCCTTTGACAACCTGAGTGGTGATCCCGAACAGGAGTATTTCTCGGACGGGTTCAGCCAGGAACTGCTGACCTGCCTGTCGAGCGTGGATTGGTTGATGGTGATTTCGCGGGGATCATCCTTTGCCTACAAGGGGCAGCCAGTTGATGTAAAGCGGATCGGGCGCGAATTGGGGGTCGACTACATTGTCGAAGGCAGCGTGCGGCGAGCCGAGGCGCGGGCGCGAATCTCTGTACAACTGATCGACGCCAGAACCAGCCATCACCTGTGGGCAGAGCGGTTTGACCGGGATGTGCAGGATATATTCGATTTGCAGGAGGAGATTGCCCAGGCAATTGCGATGAATGTCGATTCACGGCTGAAGGTTGTGGAGCGCGAACGCGCCAGTATTTTTGAAGGCTCGCTGGGTCTTTGGCACGGTTTTCAACGCGCGATGTGGCATTTTCACAAGTTTTCTGAAGAGCATACGCAAACTGCGCAAACTCTGCTCGGAAGTCTGGTGGAGACCGCCCCCCAATTCGGCGAGGCCCATGCGTTGTTGTCTTTTTTCGATTGTCGCCGCATCACATTCTGTGAAACCGAGAAACCGGAAGAGGTTTTGGACAGAGCCCGCCGACAGGCGAGCCTCGCCGTATCCCTGGACGACCGAAGCAGCATGGCGAAGGTTGCGCTGAGCCGCGTTTTGGCGTTCGAGGGTAAGCACCAAAGAGCAGTGGATCAGGCCGAACTGGCCGTTTCGTTGAATCCGAGTTCAACTGTGGCGCATCTCTGTCTGGCGGTTGCATATTTCTGGGGCGGGCAGGCCGAGGCTGCCATGCCAATTCTTGAGACCTCAATCCGGTTAAGTCCAAAGGGGCCGTTTCTTGACGTCAAGAGATGCCTCAAGGCGTTGTGCCGATACGCTACCGGAGAGATCAGCGAGGCTGAGGTTCTGGCAAGGTCGGCGTGTCACAGTCAAATGGCCGGGCCGGTTGGGCCCATCGTCATGAGTGTTGTCCTGGCGCGACAAGACCGGATTTCGGAGGCAAATGAAGTCATCCAGGAGCTGTTGAGCTGGAGGCCGGATTTTTCAATCAGCCGCTTCAATCGTTGCTGGAGCGGCTTTGCGCCGGACTACCTGGCGATGATGACCGAGGATCTGCACCGAGCAGGTTTGCCGGAGTGATCCTGGGCGACGGCGTGATTGGTTCTTTGTTTAATTGGCCAGTTGACCATATGCTGGTGATGTTCATTCAGGTTCATTGGGGGCAGATTCATGGACGTGCCAATCGCCCGTATCCGGCATTTGATCTCGTTTTTGAAAACGTCCGGTGCAACGCCGGAAGATATCGCCGGTATCATGAAACAAAGCGGGCTTACGACCGCCGATATCGACCCGCCAGCCGAGGTCTGTGACATCCGCAAGGAGGCCGGTTTTGTCCGGGCCGCCTGCGATCAGATGAAAGATATTACCTTTGGCGCCAAGGCCGGGCTGGCGTTGAGGGATGCGTCCGGCCTGAACGCCTATATCAGCAAATACTCGCGGAACCTGCGGGAGGCGATTGACTATACGTCGCGCTTTCACGACATCATCGATCCCGCCATTGCGTTCAGCCTGAGGATCTCGGGAAATGTCGCCTCGTTCGAGGCGGACTGGAAGGATGCGGGATATACCCGCTATCACCGCCGAACCGAGACATTGATGTTTGCCGCAGTCGCGCGGATGCGGTCGGTCACGCAATCCGGGTTCTTCCCGATCGAGATGCGGTTGCAGCATCAGGTTGGGAAGGCTGCGCAAACCTTTCAGAAGGTTGGGGGATTCCCTGTAGTGTTCGGGGCGGAAAAGACCGAGATCCTGTTGTCGCATTCCAGCCTGGACCTGCCCATTCCGACCTATGACGCCAGCCTGCGCGACCATCTGGTCGAGTATGGCAATCGGCTGTTGGCGGAGCGGGCGGTGCCGAAACAGCCGCTGAGGGCGCGGGTCGAGGGGCTGATCACCGCCTCGCTGCCCGGACGGGTCATCCCGGCGGAAGAGGCCGCCGCCAATCTGGGCATGAGCCCGCGCACCTTTACCCGCCGGTTACAGGAAGAAGGCGCGAATTTCCGCGCCATCGTGGATGACCTGCGATGCGATCTGGCGCAGACCTTCATCAAGGCCGGCATGAACCTGTCGGAAGTTTCCTTTGCGCTCGGCTATGCGGATCAGGCGGCGTTTTCCACCGCGTTCCGGCGGTGGACAGGAGAATCGCCAAGCGCGTTTCGGGAAAAGGCGTCTTTGGTGAAAGGCGATTGATCCGGGCAGACCGGAGCGGGGTGGCCGGGGGTCATCGGCGTTTCTGCCTCGCCCCGACCGGTCCGTGAGTGGACAAGAGAAAGATAGGAGTCTGGAGGGTGCGGCCTTTTGATTTCCCGCCAAATGCATTGTGAGTTCCGCCAATTATGCAGGTGAAAGACCGGGTTCTGTTGAAAGCGAACGTTTTCGAATTGCATCCGGCACCTACATCTTCGAAAATTCGCATGTACACGCCAAAAACGATTTCAGGGAGGAAACAGATGGCACTGACGGTCAAGGACATGATGCAGGCTGCAAATGCGGTCATCGAACGGATTGATGCGGCCAAGGCAAAACAGCTGATGGAAGAGGGCGCGTTGCTGCTGGATATTCGCGACGCGCCGGAACTGGAACGCACCGGGCGGGCGGCGGGTTCGCACCATATCCCGCGCGGTATGCTGGAATTCCGCGCCGATCCTGAGACGCCGTATCATGACCCTGAAATGCAAAAGGACCGGGTGATCGTGCTGCATTGCGCCTCTGGAGGGCGCGCGGCGCTTGCGGGCAAGCTGCTAAAGGAAATGGGCTATGCCGAGGTTTATAACCTGGGCGGGCTGAACGATTGGCGGCAAGGCGGGGGCGACGTGATCGAGCC
The DNA here is from genome assembly GCF_059612585.1 of Ruegeria sp. YKSF57. Lineage (NCBI taxonomy): Bacteria > Pseudomonadati > Pseudomonadota > Alphaproteobacteria > Rhodobacterales > Roseobacteraceae > Ruegeria > Ruegeria sp. YKSF57. The sequence goes on from NZ_JBXWQW010000089.1 coordinate 5,050, forward strand.
GGTCGATCCGGGAATGTAGTCAAGCTGACCCAGGTCAAAGCTGATCACATTCCAAAAGATGCATGAAGTGGCTGAACGGACAACAAAGGACGAATCGGCTATGATGCGGCTTGCAGCACTTCTTTATTCCCTGAATTCAACGGCCTTGGCCGGGTCGGCGGTAATCGCCGTCCTGTCCGCAGGACTGGTGTCGCTGGGGGCAATTTTGTCGGCGGCGGCCGTGGGTTTTGCCGCGGCCGCGCCGGTGTCGTGGCTGGTGGCGCGGCGGCTGTATCAGGGCTGAACCAGGGTTACGCGTTCAGGAAAGCCCGGGTTGCGGCCTCGAATTCGCGGGGCCGTTCCGCATGCAGCCAATGACCCGCCTCGGGGATTTTGGCAAAGCGTGCACGCGGAAACAGCGAGCGGATCAGGTCGCGATGCTCGGGTTTGACATAGTCCGAGGCGGCCCCAGACAGAAACAGCGTGGGGCCGTCCCATGTGGCGTCGATGTCGGGAAAACCCATTATCTTGGGCATCTCGGCGGCCAGGCCATCAAGGTTCAGCCGCCACCGCTTTTCGTTGAGGTCCAGCGACTGGGTGAAGAAGCTTTGCAGCGCCTTGTCGACCCCAAGCACGGCAAGCTGATCCTCGACATCCGAGCGGCGCTCGACCGTGGACATGTCGACACCGCGCATCGCCTCGATAAAGGGCATCTGGCTGTGGCCGTAGGCCACGGGCGCGATGTCGGCGACAACCAGCTTGCGCACCAGATCGCCGTGCTGCAGGGCCAGAGTCATCGCTGCCTTGCCGCCCATCGAATGACCGACAACATCCGCCGTGCCGCCGAGGTGGTCGATGACCTTGGCCAGATCGCCTGCCATCGCGGGATAGTCATGTACGTCCGACCAGGGGCTGTGGGCATGGTTGCGCATGTCAACCGCGATGACCTGTCGTTCATCGGACAGACGTTTGGCGATGACCCCCCAGTTGCGGGCCGAGCCGTAAAGGCCGTGCGCAATCACCAGCGGGGGCAGGGCGGTAGGTGTGCCATGAATGATCGTGTTCAACATGTCACGGTGATACAGGCGCTTTTTCAAAACGGCCAGCCCCATTGAGACTGCCGTGGCGCGAGGATATGTTTGCCCGTCAGGAGGATGCGCAGGTGAGCCACGGCAAACAAGTTCAGGACCAGATTGCCGAGACGATCGGACTGCTGCGCAGCAAGCTTGGCGTGCGGGGCAAAACGCTTGCCGCCTCGTTGAAACGCGCCAGACACCGGCTGCCGCGCCGGGTCTATGGGCAGGCGATGGTTCTGGCGCGGGCCGAGCCGATGGCGAGTCATCCAAAGCTGCGCCTGACGCTGGACACCCCGTCGCTGACGGCGGCGGCCCATGAAGTGCAGACGCATCTGCACGCAATTGATCTGGCCGACCGCCGTTGGGGGCGGTTTTTGAGCATTCTCGGCAGCCTGGCGTTCAACCTGCTTTTATTGGCCGCGCTGATCGGCGCGTTCCTGTGGTGGCAGGGGTGATCTGATCTTTTCGTTTCCTCTCGGGTCTCGTATTGTGAACGAGGTTCATGGAAGGGATCGGCATGGTATCGAAATCTCAGGCCCGCAGGGCGGAATTGCGTGAAAAACTTGTCGTGGCAGCGGAAACCCGGATTGCTCGCGATGGGGTGGCGGAGCTGCGCGCCCGCGATCTTGCCAAAGATGCGGGCTGTGCGCTGGGGGCGATCTACAATGTCTTTGACGATCTCAACGCGATCATCATTGCGGTGAACGGACGGACCTTTCAGCGTCTGGGGCAGGCCGTTGCCGGATCGTTCGACGGTAGCGAAGAACCGGTCCAGCACCTGATCGTCATGAGTACGGCCTATCTTAGGTTTGCCGAGGCCAATACGAACCTTTGGCGCGCCCTGTTCGATCTGAAGATGGTCGATGATGGTATGGTGCCAGACTGGTATCGCCAGGCCTTGAACGACCTTTTTGCATATATTGCTGACCCGGTGTCGAAGCTGTTTCCGAATGATACGCGAGAGGACTTGCATCTGATGACCCGCGCCTTGTTTTCCTCGGTGCATGGGATCGTAATACTGGGCCTCGAAAACCGGATCTCGGGTGTTCCGAGCGAGCAGGTCGAGCGTATGATTGCGAGAGTTCTTTTCCAAATCGGAAACAAATAGTTTCCTGAACGACGTTCACAGAACTATTGAACATTGTTCAAAGTATTGGTACGTCAAGTTTGTGAACGATGTTCATTTCTTGGAGGAACCTATGTTTGGTACTTTGAAAACCTTGTTCAATGGCGCTAATGCCCGCGCCGAGGATCGCCTGCGCGACGCTTATTCCATCGAATTGATTTACCAGAAAATCCGCGAGGCGGAGCAGAATCTGAAAGCGGCCAAGCTGACATTGGCCAGCATGATCCAGCGCCAGCGCAGCGAGCAGCGCCAGGCTGACAGCTTGCAGACCCGCATGCGAGACCTGACTGATCGCGCCGCTCTTGCGCTGGCGGACGGGCGCGAGGACATGGCGCGCACGGCGGCGCAGGCCATCGCTGATCTGGAAAACGAAACGACTCTGCGGCAACAGACGCTGACACGTTTGGACACGCGCATCGTGCAACTGCGGCAAACGGTCGAAACTGCAAACCGTCGCATCATCGACCTTAAACAAGGCGCGGTAACGGCGCGGGCGATCCGGCGCGAGCAGGGTCTGCAAAAGCGGCTGAACCGGCATCTGGGCGGGGACAGCCCGATCGAAGAGGCCGAGGCGCTGATCAACCGTGTGATGCAAAAGGATGACCCGTTCGAGCAAGCCGAGATATTGCGCGACATTGACGGGGAACTCGATCATTCGTCGCTGGCCGAACAGATGGAGGATGCCGGTTATGGGCCTGGGACACGCTCAACCGCGGCGAGTGTGTTGCGACGTCTGGAACAGCAATCGCAGACGGATGCCGATCCAGATGACCAGGGCAAAAAGAATTAACCCAACAAATAATAGGAGACCAAGATGAATAGCCGTAATGAAAACTCGCTCATCGTGATGCTGAACGGGGCCGGCGTCGCCCTCGCCTATGGCTTGCTGGCCATCTCCCTGTACTTGTCCACGGATGTGCCGCTTGCAACAAAGGGGTATTGGGGCATGGGCATCCTGTTGCTGACAGTGAGCCTGATCAATGTGGTCAAATACCGGTTCGACACCCGCTCTGCCGAGGACCGGCTGAACCGGATCGAAGAGGCGCGTAACGAAAAGCTGCTGGAAGAGGCGCTGAAAGATCCCAAGGACGAGATCTGAACGACCGCGCCAGACCGTTGAGCCCGGCCCTGCGCTTTCAGTACAACCATGATGCGCGCAATAGGGGCCGGAAAAGTTCGGGTGACCAAAAGGAAAACGGCGCCAGTGAGGCGCCGTTTTTTTTCACGAACTGACTGATGTCTCAGAGGTTCGGGTACAGGGGGAATCGGGCGCAGAGGTCTGCGACTTCGGCGCGGACCTTGGCTTCGACTTCGCCGTTGCCGTCCGGGCCGTTGGCGGCCAGGCCGTCGACCACTTCGACGATCCAGTCG
>NZ_JBXWQW010000090.1:0-8589 GCF_059612585.1 Ruegeria sp. YKSF57
CTGTTTCTTTGCGGCGGGAAATTGCGGGCAGAATTGCCCAAGCGGCAATTGCCATTCCTCGGGTGTCGGGCCGGGCGTGTCGATACATGCATCCAACAGTCTGGCCGAAGTCATTACCGTCGCCGCCGTCAACAGCAGGCACGAGCGGATCGGGTATTCCAGCCAGGGGCCGGGCATGTTCGAGCCGCAAAAGCCGGATATCGCCAGTTATTCGCATTTCTTCGGCAACTTCGGACCAGGGCGCCCGGCGGGGACTGGTGGAACGCCGTTTGACAACGGAACGTCGGCGGCAACACCGGTTGCGGCGGGTGTCGGTGCGGCGCTGTTGTCGGCCAATCCCGGACTGACCCCGGCCGAGTTGAAATTCCTGCTGATGGAATCGGCCACCAGCCTCGGCAGCGGGCGTGGCTGGAATGCCGATCACGGCACCGGCGTGATCAACGCGGCAGCGGCGCTAAGCTCTATGCGGACGCGGGTACCGTTGGTAGGCTGAGGCCCGGATGGATTGGTTGGTAACATATTGCGGATCCGAAACGGACGAGGAAGTCCGCCAGCGCCTGCGCGAGGCGGGGGCGTCGGTTAATCCGGATGTCACGGCCATACCGTTGGGGGAATCCGAGAGGGTTTTCGAAATCAGTGCGTCGGGTGCGGTGGCCGAGAAATTGACCGCCTTACCCGGCGTCAGAGGCGTATATCCGCATTCCGAACCGACAGCATACCGTTAGGGTGCAATAATCCCTTGTTTGAGGAGGGTTGATGCCGCCCGGCGATTGACTCTTGCTGCACCAGCACAATAGGAGAAGCGGGCCGGTCGCGCGGTGCGGCGGGTCCCGTTTTCCGATGGAGAAAGAAGCGAAATGTCTGAACTGCGCGATATCGCCCTTGCGTCCAAGGCCTGGCCCTTTGAAGAAGCGCGCCAGGTGCTAAAACGCTATCAGAAAGCTCCTCCGGAGAAGGGGTATGTCCTGTTCGAGACCGGCTATGGCCCCTCGGGCCTGCCGCATATTGGCACTTTTGGCGAGGTGGCACGCACGACGATGATCCGCCGTGCCTTCGAAGAGATCAGTGAAATTCCCACCAAGCTGATCTGTTTCTCGGACGATATGGACGGTATGCGCAAGGTGCCGGGTAATGTCCCCAATCAGGAAATGCTGAAGGAGCATCTGCAGAAGCCGCTGACCGCTGTGCCGGATCCGTTCGGCACGCATGAGAGCTTTGGCCATCACAACAACGCGATGCTGCGGCGGTTTCTGGATACGTTCGGGTTCGAGTATGAGTTCATCAGCGCGACGGATTTCTACAAGTCGGGCCAGTTCGACGCTATCCTGCTGCGGGCGGCCGAGCGTTACGACGAGGTCATGAAGATCATGCTCAAGTCGCTGCGCGAAGAGCGTCAGCAGACCTATTCGATCTTTCTGCCGATCCATCCCGATACAGGGCGGGTTCTATACGTGCCAATGAAGGAGGTGAATGCCAAGGACGGCACTATCACTTTCGACGACGAAGATGGCAAGGAATGGACGCTTCCGGTCACTGGCGGCAACGTCAAGCTGCAGTGGAAACCGGACTTTGGTGCGCGCTGGGCGGCGCTGGGCGTCGATTTCGAAATGTACGGAAAAGACCATTCCACCAACACGCCTATCTATGACGGCATTTGCCGGGTACTGGGAGAACGCGCACCCGAACATTTCACGTATGAGTTGTTCTTGGATGAGAATGGCCAGAAGATTTCGAAATCGTCGGGCAACGGGGTGTCAATCGACGAATGGCTGAACTATGCGCCGACCGAAAGTCTTGCCTATTTCATGTACCAAAAGCCCAAGACCGCCAAACGGATGCATTTCGATGTGATACCGAAAGCCTATGATGAGTATCACCAGCAACTCAGGGCCTATCCGGGACAGGACCTGAAGGCGCAATTGAATAATCCGGTGTGGCATATCCACGGTGGCCGTGTTCCCGAGTCGACGCTGATTGTTCCGTTTGCGATGCTGCTGAACCTGGCCTCGGTCTCGGCGGCCGAGGACAAGGACACGCTGTGGGGTTTCATCCGCCGTTACGCGCCCGAGGCCAGCGCCGAGAGCCATCCCGACCTGGATCAGGCCGCCGGGTTCGCCGTGCGGTATTTCAACGATTTCGTCAAACCGACTCGCCAATTTCGCGCGCCGACAGAACAGGAGCGCGAGGCGCTGGAGGCGCTCAAGGCCGAGCTGGAGGTTTATGACGGGCCGATCGAGGACGAGGCGCTGCAATCTGTGGTGTATTCCATCGGGCGTGAGCGGTTTGATCCGATGCGCGACTGGTTCATCGCGCTTTACGAAGTGCTTCTGGGGGCGTCGCAAGGGCCGCGTTTTGGCGGGTTTGTCGCGCTTTACGGCGTGCCCGAAACCATCGCGCTGATCGATCGGGCGCTGGCGGGCGAACTGGTCTGATTTGACGAACAGGGACATGGGGCTATCCTCCGGTCAGGAGGGTAGCCCCATGCGCCACATTCTTTTGGCATTGCCGGTCTGGGTTTGGATGAGTGTGTCGACCCAAGCGCAAAGCACCGAGATCGAGGCCAATATCCGCGCCCAGATCGACGCCTTTCTGGTGGATGATTTCACCACCGCATTCACCTTTGCGAGCCCGGGCATTCAGAACCTGTTTCGGACGCCCGACGAATTCGGCGCGATGGTGCGCAACGGCTATCCGATGGTTTGGCGGCCTGCGGATGTGAGGTTCCTTGAGTTGCGTGAGGTCGGTGGTGATTTGTGGCAGAAAGTCATGATCGTTGATGACAACGGGCATGTGCATCTGCTGGATTACCAGATGATCCGGCAGGGTGATGCGTGGAAAATCAACGGCGTGCAACTCCTTGGTCCGAGCGATCCGGCGGCGTGATGCAACGGCACCGTCACGGTGGTGCCAGTCCGGTTTAAACTTTTTCCCATACTTCGGTTTCTCGCATTCGGGGGCACCCGAAATCGGGAATGAAGCGTTCGTGGCGGTTTGTTCGCGGCGCATTTGGGAAAGGGATACGAATGAACAAGGCGATCACCGACGGTATCGAGTTCATGCCGCCTGCGTTCAAAAACGGGCTGGATGTCTGGTCAAGCGGCAATGGCACGCCCGGGTCGGACACATATGATGGGTCGGGAAGCGCGGCCTTTGTGCCGGCGGATGCCGATTTTGGCGGCTGTCTGGAAGTGCTGAAAACGAGCTCGCCACAAAAGATCCGGTACATGGGGCAGACTCCGATCCTGCCGGGGTGCTACTTGCAGATCAGGGCGCGGGTCAAAGCGGTAAGCGGGCCGCTGCCCACGGTCCGGATTGCCGGTTGGGCTGGTGGCGCAGGATACGTGCATGTGCCGGGTGTGATCGAGGTAGGACCGGCGACAACGCTTGCCTCGTATGGCAATGTTGTTGAGATTTCCGCCATTGTTGGCACCGGGTTTCGTGATGGCGTCGACATGTCCTGGGGCGTAAATGCGTTGTACGGTCATTTCGGGCTGAATATCGAGGGACCGAACGGTGCGGTTCTGCGGGTGGACGATATCGAGATCGAGGATGTCACTGGCGTGTTCCTGCGCGATCTGATCGGGTTGGTCGATGTCCGTGATTTTGGTGCCAGAGGGGACGGATCAACCGACGACTCTGCCGCCTTCGAAGCGGCCGATCAGGCGGCCGGCGGACGACAGGTTCTGGTACCCGAAGGCAGCTACTATCTCGGCCAGACCACCAGCATGAATGCGCGCGTCGAGTTTGAAGGCACGGTGACGATGCCGTCGAGTGAGATGTTGCTTTTGACAAAGGATTTCGACCTGCCGACCTATATATCCGCATTCGGCGACGAAACGCTGGGCTTCAAGAAGGCATTTCAGGCGCTTCTGAACAACTCGGATCATGAATCGTTGGATATGGGCGGGCGCAAGGTTTCGGTGTCAGAGCCGATCGACATGCAGGCCGCAGTTCCGAACCGGACCAGTTATGCCACCCGCCGGGTGATTCGGAACGGTCAGTTGGACGTTCAGGCCAACTCGGCCTGGGATACTCAGACCTTCACCTCGCAAGCGACCTATAGTTCGAGCACCCCATTTACGCTGAAAAACGTATTGAACGCAGCCAACATTCCTGTGGGCGCATTGGTGAAAGGCAACGGAGTGGGGCGCGAGATCTATGTGCGCTCGAAAAACGTGGGCGCGCAGGAAATCACGCTTAGCAATCCGTTGTATGATGCAGACGGCACACAAAATTTCACCTTTGTTGAGTTCAAGTACCTGCTGGATTTCAGCGGCTTCAGTTCGCTGCAAAAATTCGGGATGGAGGATATCGAGTTTCAGTGTAACGGCCGGTGCAGCGCCATCCGGCTCGCGCCTGCGGGCAACACGTTTTCGCTGAAGAACTGTTTTGTCAGCCGTCCGTTGGACCGCGGTATCACCTCAACCGGCGGCGGGTGTCAGGGGATGCTGATCGACGGGTGCCAGTTCCTGTCGACCGAGGAAAGCCTGAATGTGCCCGACCGAAGCTCGATCGCCCTCAATACCAACAACAACGACGTCAAGCTGCGCCACAACCGGGCGACCCGATTCAAGCATTTTGCGGTGCTGGGCGGTGACAACAACATGGTGCTGGGCAACCATTTCTTTCAGGGTGATGACGTGGCCAATGGCAGCCGTACAGCCGGGTTGGTCATAATTGGCACCTATTCCAGTTCGACCATCGCCGAAAACTATGTGGATAACTGTTTCATCGAGTGGACGAACGAACATGATCCCAATCCCGATTTCGTCTCTGGATTTTCGTTCAGTTCGATGAGCATCACCGACAACATATTCTTGTCGAGCGATGTGGCGCCATGGTTCAGTTACGTCGTGATCCGACCCTATGGAACCGGGCATTTCCTGAACGGACTGACGGTGACCGGCAACAAGTTCCGTTCGATCAATGGCAATATCGACCGGGCCGAGCGGGTGGATACGACATTTGCCGATTTGAACTATAGCCGGTTTATGGACGTTTTCTTTGACGGCAACATGTTCCACGGGGTGAGTGCGAAAAGCGCCAATCCCCTGCGGTTGCGTCATTCTCAGAACACGGCAGTGCAAACCTGGGTGGTTGATCCGGGGCAAGACCTGGCCTTTGGCGGCTGGGCGCGTGGTTGCGACGGCGTATTGGCGGTGGACGCGTTGCAGACGGGGGGCAACGCGGTTCGCTATGCTGCACCTTATGTCAGAGTGCAGCAGGGTTCAGGCAATGACCGGATACACATCGTCTGGCCCGAACCCCTGAAGGGAACGGTAGCGACCTCGATCCGCATCGACACATAGGACCAGCGGGCGGGCGCAATGCGCCCGTCTTTCCCTTAGAAGGTGCGCCAAATGGCCAGCTTAAGACCGGGGCGGGAGGTGGCCGAGTTCTTCTCGACCCCCAGAACCCACGTGGCTGTCCACTTCCGGGGCCGGATCATGATCGAAGGGGTCACGCTCCAATAAAGCGGGGCGTCGCTGATTGCCGAGGTTTCGATCTGCAGCAGCGGATTGAAGCGCCGACCCGAAAACAGGCCCGCCGTGATATCGAGCTTTCGGATGGTGCTGCGCCCTTTTAGAAAGTCAGCAGCGGCGTCGACAGCCAGCCAGCCGTAAGCGTTCCGGATGCTGAACTCGCGCCCATAGGACAGTTTTAACCGGGTCATGGTGCGCGATTCAGTTTGCCTATGATAGGCGCCGATCCCAATCTCGGCGGCAAAGCGCCCCATCCGGTCCGAGGTCAGCAGTGGTATTCGGGCAAACAGCAACGCATGGCCGGCGATTCCTTGGTATTCATGCGCGTCGAAGCCGACGGTCAGCCGATCCCGAAGGCCCCATTCCAGATAAATCGAGTATTTGTTTCCGATCTGACCGCTGTCTTCGAGGTGGGTGGTGCTGGAGATCGAGGAAAACCCAACGCCCTTGTCGCGCATCCATGCTCCGGCCTGCGCGGGTCCCGCGGCCAGTAGACATAGAATTATGGCGATCAGATATTGGCGCACGAATTGTCCTCGTGCGGCGATCCTTCGCTAATCTAGGTTAACAGACGGTTACGCACAGATCGCGCGTGATGAAGTTTCACGAATTTTCGGGGGCGAATTCGAGGTATCAGCCCGGCAAGCCTGCCATGCGCAGACCGGAAATCAAATGATCGAGATCCTCGGGATTGCGCCACATATTTCGAAATCCGCTGGTCAGGGTCTCTATGGTGGAGTTGCCAAAGTCGAGGTTTCGGCTGTTCAATTCTTCGCGGCGGTGTTGAACGAAGGCCTGAAGTTCCAGGTGCGCTTCATCCAGCTTGCCCGACAGTGCATAGGCGGACACGAGAAACGCGTGGCCGACAGAGTTGAGCAGCGCTTCGCCGATAAGGGCGCCCACCGCCTCGTCATAGCGGCCCATAAAGAAATAGACTTGGCCTAGAATCCAATCGAGCGCCGGAGGGTGAAGCGGGTCGAGCCGCATGGCTTCGGTCACGATTTCAAGCGCCTTCGCATGGTGTCCCAAAAGCAGAAATCCGTATCCGCACCACGCCATCGATTCAGCTTCGTTGACGATCTGGGACAGGGTCTTGTCGAATTGTATTTCCGCTTGTTGCCAAAGCCGGGCACAAAGATACGCGTAACCGAGCTGATCCTGAATATAGACGTCGCGATTGTCCAGCGAGGCGCCCCTTCGGGCAATTTCAAGGGCCTTCCCGGGCGCGTCTTCATCGGCCAGACCAAGCCACAGGTCGACCACATAAGTATCCGCCAGGTACATGTAGACACGGGCGTATTCGGGGTCGAGTTCCACGGCCTTTTCCAGCAACTGACGCGCTTTGGCGGTGTCTTGCGCATTCAGACCATCGCGCAGCGCTTTTGCTTTCAGAAGAAGCTCATAGGCCTTCATGCTGTCCGTCGGCTTGTACGATATCCGATCGGCCACATCATGTTGCACGCGCCCGGGGAGCACGGCAATGATGCTGTGCGCGACTTCGTCCTGTACGTCGAAGACATCTTCGAGTTCGCGGTCGTACCTGTCGGCCCAGATGTGCTTGCCGGTTTCGGCCTCGACCAGCTGAGCAGTGACTCGCAGCCGTTTCCCCGCCCGGCGTACGCTGCCTTCGAGAAGGTATTGAACTCCGAGCCGTGCGCCGATTTCGCTTGCGGTCAGGTCCTTGCCCTTGAGGCTGAACGACGAGTTGCGCGCAATCACGAACAGTGTTCGGAAACGGGACAGGCCAGTGATTATATCTTCGGATATGCCATCGCTGAAGAATTCCTGCTCAGTATCACCGCTCATGTTGACAAACGGCATGACGGCAATCGATGGTTTGTCGCGTGCAGCCATTGCCGGTGCCGAAGTTGCAATGTGAGAAGGGGACCATTTGAAGATGTGGATCGGCCGGGTAAGGTTCTTGAGTTGGCGCAAACCGTGATCCACGAAAAAGGCGTCGATCTTGCTGGCAATGCTGTCATGCACCACCGAGGAAATGCAGATGCCGCCGATATCGGCTTCAGCTTCGAGGCGCGCAGCCACGTTTATTCCGTCACCATAAATTTCATCGCCGTCAAGAATGACGTCGCCAAGATTTATCCCGATACGTAGCCGGATTGGTGACGGTTGGGCGGCCATTCGTTGTTGAATGTCAATGGCGCAGCGCACGGCATCGACGACCGAATTGAACTCGACCAGCGCGCCGTCTCCTGTCAGCTTGTTGAGGTGTCCGTTGAAACGGCGGACGGCCGGGTCGAATTCGGTTTCGCGATGCAGCTTCAACCGGACCAGGGCGTCCTCTTCGTCGCGGGCCATCATCTTTGAATACCCTACGACATCGGCAGACAGTATCGCGCTGAGCCTTCTTTGCACCGGCTATCCTCCTGATTTGGAAGGGTACTGGTCTTTGATTTACTTTGCATAGTGTTTTCGGGTGCCGGGCGTTTGATGGCGAAGTGCGGTCGCTTGTTGCAAGTTCGGTTTTCATGGGTGCGCGTTCAGATAAAAGACCTTTCCAATCCCAGAAGTTACTGGATTAATGCCAGAAATCGGAAGCATTCCGAAAAACCTGTGCTAGGCTGGGATAAAAGAGGAGGAGCACGATGCCTAAAATTTCCAAGGACGCATCCATTCAGACCGTCATCACCACGTTCGAAATGACGCCGGGCACCTGTCAGGATCTGCTCGAGGCGCTGACCGACGCCTATTCCAACTTCATCTCGAAGCAACCTGGCTTCGTCGCGGCCGGATTGCATGTGAATGACGCGCAGACACGGATCGCCAACTATTCCCAGTGGCAACGGCGCGAGGATTTTCTGGCCATGCTGCGCACCGATGAAATGCGGGCGCGAAATCGTCAGATCAACGAACTGTGCAAAAGCTTTGAGCCGGTCATGTACGACGTGGCCGAGACGTTTGGGTGACCTGATTTGAATCAAGGTCGGACCGGCCGGGAAAGCGCAGACTCAGTCTATCTCAACAGGAGGCGCAAGCCCATGTACCACAACATTCTTGTTCCGATTTCCTTTGACTCCGAACGGGACGTTTCGGGCCCGCTGAAACTGGCCGAAAAACTGGCGACCCCGGATGCGAAGATCACGTTGAT
>NZ_JBXWQW010000091.1:0-6896 GCF_059612585.1 Ruegeria sp. YKSF57
TAGAGCGGGTGCAGCGTGGCCAGCGGATCCTGAAAGATGTAGGCGATCCTGTCGCCCCTGAGCGACCGCAGTTTTTCATAGGGCGCGCCGATCAGATCCTCGCCCTTGTAGTGGACCGCGCCGCCGGTGATCACGCCGGGGGGTGAGGCCACAAGCCCCATGATGCTGAGCGCGGTGACGGATTTGCCGGAGCCGCTTTCGCCGATCACCCCTAGGCATTCGCCGGGGTTCACCTGCAAATCGACACCGCCGACGGCGTTGTAGACGCGGTCCTTGACGTGAAATTGCGTTTTCAATCCACGCAGTGCCAATAAGGTGTCGGGTTTGGCTTCCGGGACCGGTCCGGTCCGTTTGACCATGGTTGTCGGCATCGGGCGCGACAGGGCGCCGGATTTCAGGCGCGGGTCCAGCGCGTCGCGCACGCCGTCACCCAGAAGGTTGATGGCCATGACGATGATCAGGATCATCGCGCCCGGCACGACCGAGGTATGCGGATTGGTGATCAGCGCCGAGCGCGCCTCGCCCAGCATGGAGCCAAGGTCGGCCTGCGGCGGCTGCGACCCGAGGCCCAGAAAGCTGAGACCGGCGGTTTCAAGGATCATCCAGCCGATCGTTGTGGACATGGCGATCACGATCACCGGGATCACGTTGGGCAGCACCTCGGTCAGGATGATGCGCGCATCTGTCATGCCCGACAGCCGTGCTGCGTCGACGAATTCCTTATGGGCGATGCCCACGGTGATTCCACGAATGTTTCGGGCAAAGAACGGGATGTTGACCGCCGCGACCGCGATCAGCGCGTTCATCAGCCCCGGCCCAAGGGCTGCGACAATGGCCAGCGCCAGTAGGATGTAGGGGAAGGCCATCAGCATGTCGACGCCGCGCATGATGATGTTGTCCGTGCGCCCGCCGTTATAGCCCGCGATGATGCCGATGGCCGCGCCAAGCGTCGCGGCGACGATCGCGGCGGCGAAACCCACGGCCAGTGACAGGCGCGTGCCCCAGATCAGGCGGCTGAGAAGATCGCGCCCGAGGTGATCGGTGCCCAGCAGGGCGCCGTCGGAAAACGGCCGCTTGAACCGGTTCGCCGTGTTGGTCACATCGGGATCGGCCAGCGGCAGAAGCGGCGTGATCAGCGCAAGCACGACGACCAGCCCCATCACGATCAACCCGCCTAGCGCAAGTCGGTTGCGCGCCAGAAGCTTCAGGAAGGCCATCATGTCTTGATCCTCGGGTCGAGCAGGCTTTGTGCGACATCGACCGCGATGTTGAACATCACATAGCAGGCGGCGACGAAGACCACGCCGCCCTGCACCAGCAGGATGTCCCGTTTGAGGATGGCATCGACCAGCATCCGCCCGACCCCGGGCCACTGGAACACCATTTCGATATAGACCGCCCCGGACAGGACGAACCCGGCCTGCACCCCCAGAACCGGAATGATGCTGACCATCGCGGCACGCAGGGCATGCCGCCAGATGACCGAGCGTTCATGCACGCCCTTGGCCCGCGCGGTACGGATGAAATCCTGACGCAGCACCTCGAGCATGGCCGAACGCGACAATCGAGCGATGACCCCGGTTGCCACCACCGCCAGCGCCAGCGCGGGCAGGGTCAGGTGGCTGATGAGCGCAGACAGGTCGCGTGCGCCATAGATGGGCCACATGCCTGAGACCGGGAACCATCGCAGTTTCACCGCAAAGATGAGGATCATCATCATACCAAGGAAAAACGATGGAATGGAGATACCCAGAAGAACCGCAAAAGTGATGGTCTTGTCGGCCAGGCCGTATTGCCGTGCCGCCGATACGACGCCCGCGGCGATGCCGAGGATTGAACACAGGACAAAGGCCGTGCCCGCCAGGATCAACGTCGCCCCGAAACGGTCAAGCACCTCGTCCAGGACCGCCCGGTTCAGTGAGAAGCTGCGCCCGAAATCGCCCTGAAGCATGTTGCCAAGCCAGATGAAATATCGCTGCACCATCGGCTTGTCCAGACCGAGGTCGCGGTTGAGTTTTTCCACGTTTTCCGGGGTGGCGTAGGACCCGAGAATGGCTGTGGCAGGGTCACCGGGGATCATGGCCATGATTACGAAAACAATGATCGAAATGCCGAACAGAACCGGAATCGCGGAAATCAGCCTTTTCAGGATATAGCCTGCCATTGCCCCCTCCCGGAAATGTGCAGCCGCGCAAGGCGCGCGGCTGCACCAGTCGCTTTAGTTCTTGGTCACGTCATCCAGCAGCAGGAAGAACGACGGCTGGAGCGAGAAATTCTCGACACGGTCGGATGTCACCGCATTCTGCTTCCAGTTGGCCACGAAGACCCAGGGCGCGTCTTCCTGCACGATCACCTGCATCTCCTGATACAGGCGCGCGCGCTCTGCCTGATCGGTGGCTACGCGGGCGGCTTCCAGTAGTTCGTCAACCTTCGGGTTGGAGTAGTAGCCGGAGTTGAATCCGCCCTGATCCGGCCATGCATTCGTACGCAGGGCAAGGAACGGAAGCGTGTCTGGGTCGTTGGTCATCCACGCCATTTCGGCCATGTCCGCCTTGCCTTCAAGGCCCGGATTCACCTCGCCAAGGAAGGTGTTCCATTCATAAGTCTCGATGTTGACGGTCAGGCCAACTGCCTGAAGGTCGGCCTGGATCGCGGTGCCCATGGCCACGGGATCCAGCATCCCCGACCCGCCCTCGGTGACGTAGAATGTCAATTCGGCGCCCTCGGCACCCGCCTCGGCAAGCAGTTCGCGCGCCTTGTCGGGGTCGTAGGGATAGGGTTCCAGGCTTTCGTTGTAGGCCCAGGCGAACGCAGGCGGAGTCGGGCCAGCGGCAACGGCGGCGGTGCCTTCCAGCACGTCGTTCACGATCGCTTCCTTGTTGATCGCATAGTTCGCGGCCTGACGAACGCGGACATCGGCAAAGGGGCCTTCCTTGGCGTTCAGGATCAGAAACCAGACGTGGGGCCCGGCCTGTTCGTGCACGGTGTAGGTTTCGCCCTGAAACTCGCTCAGCGCGACCGGGGGCACTTCGACCATCAGGTCGATGCCGCCTGCAAGCATCTCGGCGGTGCGGGTGTTGGCGTCGGTGATCGGACGGAAGACGACGGCCTGCAATTCGGGCGCGCCGTCCCAATAGTCCGCGTTGGCCTCGATGACCACTGCTTCGTTCGACCGCCATTCTGCGAATTTGAAGGCGCCGGTGCCGGACGGGTTGCGACCGAATTCGGCGCCATGCTGTTCGACAGCGGCCGGCGAAACGATCAGGCCGGTGGGATAGGCAAGGTTCGACAGGAACGGCGCATAGGGCGCGTTCAGGGTGAAACGAACGGTCAGATCGTCTACGACCTCGACATTCTCGACGGCCGAGAAGAAGAACGACAACGGGAACGGACCGGTGTTGTGGTAGGGATGATTTTCGTCAAGCATCCGGTCGAAGTTGAATTTGACCGCTTCGGCATTGAAGGCGCTGCCGTCATGAAAGGTCACGCCGTCGCGCAGGTTGAAGGTGTAGACCGTGCCATCTTCACTAATGTCCCAAGATGTGGCCAGCGAAGGTTCGACTTCAAGCGTGCCGTCCTTGTAGCGCACCAGCCCGTCATAGACGTTCATCAGGATGCGGAAATCGTTGACGGCGGTCACGGCGGCCGGGTCAAGCGCCTTGGGTTCGGCGATCTGCCCAACGATCAAGACATCATCGGGCGTCTGAGCCTGGGCCGCGAGCGGAGAGAGAGCAAGTGCCGTGGCTGCACCAGCAGCCAGCATTGCCCTGCGGGACAGTTTCAGCAGTTTCATAAGGTGTCTCCCTGTTATTTATCATGATGAATTGCATTCACGCAAATTATCATGATAAATACAAGAAAAATGTGTTAGGGCAGTTGAATGACCTTCTCGATTCTGACTTTCGACAAGAAAACAGGCACTTTTGCCGCCGCCGCAGCCACAGGAAGTCTCTGTGTGGGGGGGTGGGTTCTGCGCGGCGATATCGAATCAGGCCTGGTGGCTTCGCAGGGAACAGCGCCCAGTACGTTCTGGCGGGATAACGTGTTGCGGGCTATGCATCAGGGGCAATCGGCAAAAGAGGCTGTTGAGGCGGTGACCAAGAGCGATCCGGGGCGCGGACATCGCCAGCTGATCGCACTTGACCGTCAAGCCCGCGCCCACGGATTCACCGGGGCCGATAGCGTTGCCTATGCGAACCACATCACGGAACCAGGAATAGCCATCGCCGGAAACATGCTGAAAGGGCCAGAGGTGCTGGAGTCCATGATGTCTGCCGCGCGGACAGACGATATTTCAGTTGCTGACCGAATGCTTCGCGTTCTGAGCGCCGCAAAACAGGCCGGCGGCGATAGTCGAGGGGTGTTATCCGCTGCGCTGCTGGTACTTGCCCCGGATCGTGCCCCGTTGGATTTGCGCATCGATCACAGCGATGATCCCATCTCGGAATTGGAGAGCTTATGCCACCGGACCCGGCAACCCCCGTATTGCGATTGGTTGTCAGAGGTTCCCGTTCTCTTGGATAAATCTCGCGCCCCCGAGTAATCGCTGCCACCCTAAAACACCGACCAGCCCGTCGCCCGCGCCAGCATCGCCGCCGCGCGGGTGCCTGCATGTGAGTTCCCATAGTGGTTCAGCCCCGGCGACCAGATCGCGATTGACGCGACCTTCGGCGCGATCACCATAATTCCGCCCCCGACCCCGCTCTTGCCGGGCAGGCCGACCTGATAGGCGAACTCTCCTGACCCGTCATAGTGGCCGCATGTCATCATCAACGCATTGATACGCCGCGCATGCCGGGGCGAGATCACGTTCGGGCCGGTCGCAAGCCGGGCAAGCGATCTACCGGCAAGGGCGAGCTGCCGTGTTGTCATCTCGATTGCGCATTGATGGAAATAGGTCCCAAGGGTCAGGTCCGGCGCATTTTCGAGGTTGCCATGCGATTGAAGGTAATGTGCCAAAGCCTTGTTACGGGCGCCCGTCGATTTTTCCGACGCTGCGACACGTTCGTTGATATGAATGTCGTCGGTTTCCGCCAGAGTTCGGACCAGACCAAGAATTTCAGCGAGGGCCTGTTTGGGTTGCCGTCCGGACAAAAGCACATCGGTCGTGACAATTGCCCCAGCGTTCACAAAGGGATTGCGGGGGCGGCCCTTCTCGCGTTCCAGCAGGACGACGGAGTCAAACGACGTGCCGGATGGTTCGCGCCCGACTCGGCTCCACAATTGGTCGCCGATGCGCCCCAGCGTCGCCGCAAGGGAAAAGACCTTGGACACGCTTTGTATCGAGAAGGGGTCATCCGCAGCCCCGACGTTTAGGCATTCGCCGTTTGCCAGACAAACGCTCATCGCGAACCTGTTCGAAGGAACGTTCGCCAATTCCGGAATATACTGGGCTGGCGTACCCCAATTGTCCTGACGAAAAATCTCGTCATGGATGTCGCGCAACATGCGCTCTGTCAGGACCACATTACTCTCCCAGAAACCGCCGCTGCAAATGGGCTTCCTGAACGCACATCAGTTCTTCTGCGATCTGCATATGCGAATACATGATCTTGCGGGCCTGTTCCGGTTCGCCCTGCCGCAGGGCCTCTACCAGTTGCAGCTGGTGTTCCCGCCCCTTACGCCAAAGGTCGACGTTGGGTGGATCATATAACTGGCGATAGACTGTAAGGTCGGTCAGCGTCTGGGCCATGAACCCGATGACAAAGCCAAGCAACCGATTGCCAGCGAAATCCGATAGCCGGGCATGGAAAACCAGAGAGCTGATGTGCTGCTCTTTCTCTTCATCGGCAGAAGTCGCAGGTTCAGGGTGTCTCAGCGCAAGGCTGTGCAATTCCTCCAGCTGTCCTAAGTCAAGCCGCCCGGCAAGGCTGGCGGCGAGTTCGGGCTCCAGAACTTTCCGCATTTGATAGATGTCGGCGATGGACAGGTTCTGAAAGTAAAAGTAATTGGCTAAGAGGGACCGGGCGCGCTCAGTGGAAACCTCTCCTACAATGCTTCCACCGCCGGGGCCGGTCTTGGTCACGATCAGGCCTTGCGCCTCGAGAATGCGCAGCGCTTCACGGACAGTACCCTTAGATACACCAAACTGCTCAATCATCGCGCTTTCATTGGGCAGCTTGTCACCTGCCTTCAGATCACGTTCGACCACCCATTGTTTGATTTCATCCGCAACCCGAACCGGTCGCGATCGTTTTGGCTTGGGCGACGGTGTGCCGTTACCGTCCATACTGCACCTCAAATTTTATCATGATAAAATCATAGACACCTCAAGCGTCTATGTGTAGGGAAATATTTATCATGATAAATTAGAGGTTACCATGAGCTGGGGACAGTGCGCACAAGACCGGTTGTCGGATATCGCCAGATGCAGCGTTGATAGAAAAGGCGTTACGCGGTTTCCCTTTACGCCCCAGCACGAGGCTGCGCTGGATGTCATTCGCTCATGGATGTCACAGGCTGGCCTAAGAGTGCATATGGACGCGGCCGGCACACTCATCGGTCGCACGGAAGGGCCAAAGGGCGCGCCGACATTCTTGATCGGATCTCACCAGGATTCTGTGAGGAATGGCGGACGATACGACGGGATCATGGGCGTTGTCTTGGGGTGCCTCGCGCTTGAGAAACTTGTGGCAGACGGGATCGAACTGCCCTTTTCAGTCGAAGTCCTCGCCTTTGCCGACGAAGAAGGCGTTCGGTTTCCCACGGCCCTGATGGGGCCGCGCGCTTTGGCAGGCACCTTTGATCCGGCGATCCTGGATATGGCGGACAAAGACGGGGTATCCCTTCGGGCCGCGCTTGCCCGCTTTGGGGGTGATCCGGACTGCGTCGCGTCACTGGCACGGGACCACGCCAAGACATTGGGCTATCTGGAGGTCCATATCGAACAAGGACCG
>NZ_JBXWQW010000092.1:0-6817 GCF_059612585.1 Ruegeria sp. YKSF57
TGATCCCGTGGGACGCCGAACAGAACCACGACTGGGAAGCACGCAAGATGGCAACCTATGCCGCGATGGTGGACCGGATGGATCAGTCTATTGGCACCTTGATCGCAACCCTGAAGCGGCTGGGTCAGTTCGAAGATACCTTGATCCTGTTTCTCAGCGACAATGGCGGCTGCGCCGAATTCATGGCCGAGGACGGTTGGGCCAAGTTCTTTCCCGACACCACCCATGACGGGCGCAGGATCGCGATGGGCAACCGGCCCGACGTAATGCCGGGCGACGCATTGACTTATCAGAGCTATGACAAGCCCTGGGCCAATGTCTCGAATGCGCCGTTCCGGTTGTTCAAGCACTATGTACACGAGGGCGGCATCTCGACCCCGCTGGTGGCCCATTGGCCCAACCGGATCGGGGCGCGGCAGCCGGTGCATGCACCCTGTCATGTGGTCGATATCCTGCCCACCATTCTCGAAGTCACCGGGGCGCAGTATCTATCTGATCTGGGCGGGCATCAGATCCAGCCCTGTCAGGGCGAAAGCCTGCTCGCGCTGTTGAGCGGCAAGGCGTGGGAACGCCAGCAGCCGATCTATTTCGAGCACGAGGGCAACTCCGCAATCCGGCTGGGTCAGTTCAAGCTGGTGCGCCTGCATGGGCACGATTGGGAGCTTTACGATATGGAAAGCGACCGTACCGAGCTCAACGACCTGATCCACGGCGAAGCCCGGCGCGCGCGCGATCTGACCCGGCAATATCAGGACTGGGCAGACAAGGCAGGCGTTCTGGACTGGAACATCGCCCTGCCCCGGCTTCTGGCAGCCTGGGACATGGACAATCCCGAAGGGTGAAGCCTGCGACGATTTATTCCGACTAATTCAGTCGGAATACCTTGCGTCGCCCGCCGACTCTGGTAATTGATAAAATCAGTCAGATAAAATTCACCCGAACCATGTTGGAACCCGCCATGATCAAGTCATCCACCTGTATCGCCGCTGCGCTGACGGCCCTTGTTGCCACTTCGGCTGCGGCCGAGGGAGAGCTGAACATCTACTCCTCGCGCCATTACGACACCGACGAACAGCTCTATTCCGAATTCGAAGAGGCCACAGGTATCATAGTCAACAGGATCGAGGGCAATGCAGACGAGCTGATGGCCCGGATGCAGGCCGAAGGCGCGAATTCGCCTGCCGACATCTTCCTGACCGTCGACACCTCGCGTCTGGCCCGCGCCAAGGAGGCCGGCATTCTGCAATCGGTCGACAGCGCGGTTCTGGAAGAGCGCATTCCCGCCAACCTGCAAGACGCAGACAACCAATGGTTCGGTTTCTCGCAGCGCGCGCGCATCATCTTTTTCGACAAGGCCGAGGTCGCCAATCCGCCCGTCACCTATCTGGATCTGGCCAAACCGGAATACAAAGGCCTGGTCTGCATCCGTTCGTCGACCAACACCTACAACCAGACCCTGCTGGCCTCGATCATCACCAACCACGGCGCAGACGTAGCCCGTGAATGGGCGGCCGGTGTCGTTGACAACATGGCCCGCGACCCGCAAGGCGGCGATACCGACCAGTTGCGCGGCATCATCTCGGGTGAATGCGAGATCGCCGTGTCGAACTCCTATTACTTCGCCCGCGCCCTGCGCAAGGATATCAAAGGACTGACAGCCGATATCGACATGATCGGCATCCAGTTCCCGGCGCAGGACGCGCAAGGGGCACATATGAACCTCAGCGGCGCCGGCGTCGCAATTCATGCTCCGAACAAGGACAATGCCATCAGGTTCCTGGAATATCTCTCCAGCGACTCGGCACAGGTCTACTTCTCGCGCGGCAATGACGAATTCCCCGCGGTGGCAGGTGTCCCGCTGGCTGAAAACGTGGCGGCGCTTGGCGAATTCAAAGCCGATGAGGTGAACCTGTCGGAGGTTGCAAAGAACATTCCAGAGGCGCAAAAGATCTTTAACGAGGTCGGTTGGAAGTAATCTGCCCAAAATCCGGGCAGAATGGGGCGCAGAGGGGTTCTCTGCGCCGTTTTCTGTTTGCTTTCCTTTCATATTCAGTGCAGAATTTCCGAAAATGAGAATATTTGTCGGAAATGAGATATGCTGGATGACCTGTCTCACCGCCTTTCACAGCACCTGAGAGAGCTGCGGCGGGGGCGCGGCTGGTCGCTGGATCAGCTTGCCGCGCAGAGCGGGCTGAGCCGGGCGACCCTGTCGCGGATGGAAAAGGGTGAGGTGAGCCCCACCGCCGAGAGCCTGGGCCGATTGTGCGCGGCCTTTGGCCTGCCGATGTCACGGCTGCTGATGATGGTCGAGGAAACCTTTGCGCCCAAGGTGCCCTATGAGCGGCAGACCGAGTGGACCGATCCCGAGACCGGCTATACCCGCCGCTCGGTGTCGCCGCCCGCCAGGGGGCTGAGTGGCGAGGTGCTGGAATGCCATCTGCCGCCGGGCACGCGGATCACCTATGACGCGCCGCCGAAACCGGGGCAGGAACATCATCTGATCATGCTTGATGGGGCGCTGACCCTGACCGTGGACGGCGTGCCGCATGCGCTGAACGGCGGCGACTGCCTGCGCTATCATCTGTCTGGTACCAGCGAGTTCGTCACAGCTCCGGCGCGCGGGGCGCGGTACATGCTGGTGCTGAATTGATCGGGCGGCTGGAGCGCGCGGCGCTGCCTGGGGCGCTGGAGGATCTGACCGACCTGTTGCGGGATTGCGTGCAGGCGGGCGCCAGCGTGGGGTTCATCCTGCCCTTCCCGGCATCCGAGGCGCGGACCTATTGGGCGGATCGGGTGTTTCCGTCGGTGGGGCGCGGGGTCGAGCTGTTTGCTGCCCGTGACGGAACACGGATCGTGGGGACGGTGCATCTGGCCCTGGCGGCGATGCCGAACCAGCCGCATCGGGCAGATGTGGCCAAGCTGCTGGTACATCCCGACGCACGGCGGCAGGGGCTGGGCCGGGCTCTGATGCAGGCGCTGGAGGCGCGGGCGCGGGCGCTAGGCAGGACGTTGCTGGTGCTGGACACGCGCAGCGGCGATCCTTCGCAGGTGCTGTATCAGGGGCTGGGGTTCGAAGTGGCCGGAGAGATCCCGAACTATTGTCGCAACCCGTTCGAGGAGGTCTACGAACCGACCACCTATCTCTACAAGGTGCTGGCATGATCGGGGTTCTGGTGCTGGCCGTGATCGCGGGCGGCGCGCTGATCGCGGCGCAGGGGCCGATCTATACACGGATGGCCGGGATGCTGGGAGGGCCGGTGCAGGCGGCGGTGCTGGCCTTTGCCTTGGGCGCGGTGGCGTTGCTGGCCTTGCTCGCGGGCCTTGGCGGGCCGTTTCCCCGGCGTTCGGAGATGGCGATGTTGCCGCTCTGGGCCTGGGCCGGCGGCTTGATCGGGGTCTATGTGGTGCTGGTCTCGATCCTCGCCGTGCCGCGGTTGGGCGTGGCGTCATACATGGTTTGCGTGATCCTGGGGCAGCTTGCGGCAAGCTACGCCTATGTCCGGGTCGGCGCCTTCGGCATGGCGGCGCGAGAGTTCTCGGTGGCCAATCTGGCGGGGCTGGCGATGGTTGGCGCCGGGGCCGTTTTGGTGATCTGGCGGTGAGGCGGGCAAAGCCGCTTGCAAGCGGCTTAAGCGGTTCCCAAACCGCTTCAAGGCATTTTCAAACGCTTTTTTCGCCAACACCTAACGGTTGCGTCCGACCTGACGGCAGATCAGGATCACCGGCAGAAGGCCCACGGCGAGGATCACCAGCGACGGCACCGCCGCGCCCTCCAGCCGCTCATCCGAAGCCAGCCGATAGGCCTGCACCGCCAGAGTGTCGAAATTGAAGGGCCGCATGATCAGCGTTGCGGGCAATTCCTTCATCACGTCGACAAACACGATCAGCAGCGCGGTCAGCAGCGAGGGCGTCAGGATCGGCAGGTGCACCCGCCGCAGGGTGCCCAGCGGCGTCTGGCCCAACGACCGGGCCGCCGCATCCATATTGGCATGCACCATGCTCTGGCCACCCTCATAGGCGCTGAGCGCGGCGGCCAGGAACCGCACCATATAGGCCGCGACCAAAAGCCAGATGGAACCGGTGACCAAAAGCCCGGTTGAGATCCCGAAGGTCTCGCGCATCCAGGCGTCCAGCGCATTGTCGAATGCGGCAAAGGGCACCATCAGCCCGACAGCGATCACGCCGCCCGGAACCGCATAACCCAGCCGCGCCAGATAGGCCGCCCCGGCCGCCTTGCGTCCCGGTTTCAGGCGCTGGAAAAAGCCCACGCAAATTGCGGCGCTGACCGTAACGAAAGCCGCCGTTCCAGCCAGAGTCAGCGAGTTGCGGATGAACCCGACGTAGCGTCTTGAAAGCAGGTCCTGTTCCGATTCCAGCCCCATCTGAATCAGGATCACGACCGGCAACATAAAGCCCAGAAGCACCGGTATCGCACACAGCACAAAGGCGGCGACCGACTGCCATCCCTTGAGCTCTGCCGCGGGCATCGTCGCGTGACGTTTGCCGGCCTGATAGTACTTCGCCTTGCCGCGCTGAGTACGTTCGGCCACGGCCATGACCAATGCAATCCCCAGCAGGCACAGCGCCATTTGCGCCGCCGCCGCACGGTCGCCCATCGAGAACCAGCTGGTATAGATGCCGGTAGCAAAAGTCTGCACCCCAAAATAGGCGACCGTTCCGAAATCGGCGATAGTTTCCATCACCGCCAGCAGGACGCCTCCAGCAATTGCCGGGCGCGCCATTGGCAGCGACACCCGCCAGAACGCAGCCCAGGGGCTTGAACCCAGCGCGCGGGCCGCCAGAAAGGCGGTGGCGCTTTGCTGCAGGAACGCGGCGCGGGCCAGCAGGTAAACGTAGGGATACAGAACAAGGATCAACATTACTGCCGCGCCCTCGGTCGAGCGGATTTCCGGGAACCAGTAATCGCGCGGCCCCCAGCCCGTCACTTGTCTGAGGGTCGCCTGTACGATGCCGGGGTGATCCAGCACGAATGTATAGGCATAGGCCAGAACATAGGCCGGAAAGGCCAGCGGCAGCACCAGCGCGATCTCCATCAGGCGCACACCGGGAAAGCGGGTCATCGTGACCAGCCACGCGGCACCGACGCCCAGACAAAAGGTACCGCCCGCGACCAACGCCACCAGAACGGCGGTCGTTCCCAGATAGCGTGGCAAAACCGTCTGGATCAGGTGGGTGATCGTGTCTGTGCCGCCTGTCAGCGCCGCCAGCGCGACCGCGACCATCGGCAGCAGACAGGCCAGCGCGATAGCGTAGGCAAGCCCGCCCAGTACGCGCGTGCCCAGCGCGCTGCGGTGCCGTGTACCGTGTTCTGCGTATTCGATCTGAGCCATGGTCCCAAAAACAGCAAAGCGGGGCGTCATAGCGCGCCCCGCCCTTATTCGACCAATTCAGTCGGAATTACCAGAGGCAATGCTCAGTCGTAAACCCGCTGATCCTCGATCACCAAACCATCCTTGGGAAGGGTGCCGGGTGCGACGATCTCGACCGCACCTTTCAGCTTGAGCACCTCGACCACCGACCGGGCATAGGCGGAACTGTCCTGGCAGGGGCTTTCGATGCGCACGGTCATCGTGTCCATTTCCCCATCCCGCGCGGCGATGACGCGCGCCTTGACGATCTCGGAGTGTTTTTCAACAAGCGCCGCCACCTGTTCGGGCCGAACGAACATGCCCTTGATCTTGGTGGTCTGGTCGGCGCGGCCCATCCATCCCTTGATCCGCAGGTTGGTGCGGCCACAGGGCGACTGCCCCGGCAGGATGGCGGACAGGTCACCGGTGGCAAAGCGGATGAGCGGATAGTCTGGGTTCAGGGAGGTGACCACGACCTCGCCCACCTCGCCCGGCGCCACCGGCATTCCGGTGCCCGGAGTGACGATCTCGACGATCACATGCTCGTCGACGATCATCCCCTCCATCGCGGAACTTTCATAGGCGATATTGCCCAGATCCGCGGTTGCATAACTTTGCAGGCAGGTGATCCCCCGATCGGCATACTCCTGGCGCAGGCTGGGGAACAACGCGCCGCCGCCGACGGCGGCCTTGGAAAACTTCAGGCTGACGCCCATCTCGTCGGCCTTGTCGAGAATCACCTTGAGGTAATCCGGCGTCCCGGCATAGGCGGTGCACCCCACGTCGCGGGCGGCGGTCACCTGCAATTCGGTTTGCCCCGTCCCGGCAGGCAGCACCGCCGCGCCCACGGCGCGGGCGCCGTTTTCAAAGATCATGCCAGCGGGCGTCAGGTGATAGCCGAAACAGTTCTGCACGATGTCGCCTTGCCCGATCCCGGCAGCATGTAGGAACCGTCCCATACGCCACCAGTCGTGATCGACACCGCCCGGTTCATAGATCGGACCCGGCGACTGAAAAATATGGGCAAAGCCATGTGCAGGCTTGACCGTGAAGCCGCCAAAGGGCGGATGCTCAGCCTGTGCGCGGCTCAACTCGGACTTGCGCAGAACGGGCAAATTCGCCAGCGCCCCGGGCGACGTGACCGCGTCGGCATCGATGCCAGCCAGCGAGGCAGAAAACCCGGCAGCGCCCTGCGCGCGGGCGATCTGTTGCGGCAACGCTTTGGAGAGATCGGCCGCGCGCTCGTCGGCGGACCGGGTTTCGAGAGCATCGAAATGCTGTGTCATGGATAAGCCCTCCATGCGCCGCGCGGGGCGCGACAGCTTGCCTGATTGAGATTGTATTGACGTTGGGGCAATTGACTGCATGCCATCGCATACAATTTGACCCGACCACATTGAGACGACTGAGAGAGGAGACCGACGTGACCGATTTCGACACCGCAGACC
>NZ_JBXWQW010000093.1:0-6533 GCF_059612585.1 Ruegeria sp. YKSF57
CCTGCCAACGATCATCATTTCGACTCGTGCATCGCTAAAATCGGTACCGCCCAGCATTCGTGATGCGGCGCTTGGGGTAGGGGCATCGAAGATGCAATCCGTGTTTCATCACGTGCTGCCTCTGGCCGCTCCAGGCATTCTGACGGGAACAATAATCGGTTTGGCGCAGGCCCTTGGTGAAACAGCGCCGCTGCTTCTGATTGGCATGGTGGGATTCATCGCCTCGAATGCGCCGGACGGCATCGCAAGCGGGCTATTGTCACCGAACTCCGCTATGCCGGCACAGATTTACGAATGGGCAAAACGGGCCGATCCGGCCTTTTACGAACGCGCTTGGGGAGGCATCATCATCTTGCTTGTCTTCCTCGTCACCATGAACACCGTGGCCGTGATCCTTCGCCGCCGCTTTGAACGCCGCTGGTAAAAGGGGCACGATATGAAAGATTTGTCTCGCGTGGAGAGAGAAGTGGAAACGCAGGAACCCAAGATCACGGCAAAAAACGTTCAAGTCTACTATGGCGAAGCCCATGCCATCAAGGATGTGAGTGTCGAGATCGAGGACAAGACGGTGACGGCCTTCATCGGTCCGTCGGGCTGCGGCAAGTCCACCTTTCTGCGCTGCCTCAATCGAATGAACGACACAATCGACATCTGCCGTGTCGTAGGTGATATCCTGCTGGATGGCGAGGATATTTATGACAAGCGGGTCGATCCGGTTCAATTGCGCGCCAAGGTCGGGATGGTGTTCCAGAAACCCAACCCTTTTCCCAAGTCGATCTATGACAATGTAGCTTACGGTCCCCGCATCCATGGCCTTGCAAAGAACAAGGCGGAACTGGATGAAATCGTGGAAAGATCCCTGCGTCGCGGGGCAATCTGGGATGAGGTCAAAGATCGTCTTGATGCCCCCGGAACCGGCCTGTCAGGGGGGCAGCAGCAACGTTTGTGCATTGCTCGCGCGGTTGCAACAGAACCCGAGGTTTTGTTGATGGACGAACCATGCTCGGCACTCGATCCGATAGCAACAGCACAAGTCGAAGAACTGATCGACGAACTGCGTCAGCGATATTCGGTGGTGATCGTGACCCATTCTATGCAACAGGCAGCCCGGGTCAGCCAGAAAACCGCTTTCTTCCACCTGGGTAACCTTGTGGAATTTGGTGAGACCGGTCAGATTTTCACCAACCCGATTGATCCCCGAACCGAAAGCTACATCACTGGCCGGATCGGCTGAAGACGAGAAAAAAGCATGACAGAACAGCATATTACTTCAGTTTACGACCGCGATCTCGAAGCCGTTCAAGCGCATATCATGAAGATGGGTGGCTTGGTGGAGGCCGCAATCATGGGCGCAGCCAGATCTCTGGAAACGCGTGATGAAGAATTGGCGCAACAAGTGCGCAAGGATGACAAGGCAATCGACCAGCTCGAAGAACTGATCAACGAAGAAACGGCCCGCTTGATTGCGCTGCGCTCTCCGACAGCCGGGGATTTGAGGTTGGTGTTGTCCGTCCTGAAGGTCTCGGCAAATCTCGAACGAATTGGTGACTACGCCAAGAACATCGCCAAGCGAACAACCGTTCTTGTGGACGCGGCGGAGGTGAACGGCAGCGCTTCGGCACTGCGCCGGATGGCGCGTGAGGTTGAACACATGCTGCGCGATGCCCTGGATGCCTATATCCAGCGCGATCCGGAACTGGCAAACGATGTGATAGAGCGCGACCATGATGTTGACCAGATGTACAATGGCCTGTTTCGTGAATTGCTTACCTTCATGGCCGAAGATCCCCGCAGTATTTCTGCATGCATGCATCTGCATTTCATCGCCAAAAACATCGAACGAATGGGCGATCATGTGACCGCAATCGCCGAGCAAGTGGTTTACTTGGTAACCGGCAGTCGCCCGACCGAGGCCCGGCCCAAGGCCGACACAACCTCGCAGACGATCTGAGGGAGGCTGACATGCCCACCGATCAACCGACGGTTCTGGTTGTAGAGGATGAGCCTGCGCAGCGCGAGGTTCTGGCCTATAATCTTGAGGCCGAGGGCTTTCGCGTTTCCCGCGCAGCCAATGGGGAAGAGGCCCTGTTGCTGGTCGACGAAGACAGCCCGGACATTATCGTTCTCGACTGGATGATGCCCAACCTGAGCGGCATCGAAGTGTGCCGCCGTTTGAAAACGCGGCCCGAAACGCGATCGATACCGATCATCATGCTGTCGGCGCGCTCGGAAGAGGTGGACAAGGTGCGCGGATTGGAAACTGGCGCGGATGATTATGTTGTCAAACCTTATTCTGTTGTCGAATTGATGGCGCGGGTCCGCAGTCAACTCAGGAGGGTGCGACCTTCGACTGTTGGTGTTAAATTGGAATATGACGACATCGTACTGGATGCGGAAACCCACAAGGTCAGTCGAGGGGACAAGGCCCTGAAACTTGGGCCAACAGAGTTTCGACTGCTCAGCACATTCATGGAAAAGCCGGGTCGGGTCTGGAGTCGCGAACAATTGTTGGATCGGGTTTGGGGGCGCGACATCTTTGTCGACACCAGAACCGTTGACGTTCATATCGGGCGTTTGCGCAAGGCGTTGATGCAACATGGAGGAACGGACCCGTTGCGAACCGTTCGTGGGACAGGGTACGCGCTGGGTTAGCGCGGCAAGGTTTCTTCAGGTTCGACTTGCCCTGCCAACCAGTGCCGAAACTCGCGCAGTGACGGATCAGTCGACTTCGATATCGGCCAGACAAGGTAATAGGCTCCGACGGTCTCCACCGCATCGGGATAGGCTGCAACCAGACGACCCGTGGCAAGATCCTGTTCCACCAGGTAGCTGGGAAGCAGCGCCACGCCCAAGCCGTGAATTGCCGCCTGTATAATCGTTGCAAACTGGTCGTGGATAGTGCCGTTTAGCGGAGCTTTGCGATCAACTCCCATCTGAGTGAACCAATCCTGCCAAGCGCGTGGCCTCGTTTGAATGTGCAAAAGCGGATAACGCAACAAACCTTCGGCGACTTTCGGTGCACCATTTGGCATGAGACCGGGCGCACAAACGGGCAGAACGCGTTCAGTCTTCAACAGCAGCCGCTCTGTTCCGAGCCAGTCAGGTTCACCAAAATGCAATGCGGCATCAAAGGCTTCGGTGGCGAAGTTGAAAGGGCGAAGCCGGGTTGACATGTTGATTGTAATTTCGGGGTGACGCCTCGCGAAGTCAGGAAGACGCGGCATGAGCCACCGCATTCCAAAGGTCGGAAGTATGGCAAGGTTCAGAGTTCCTCCAACTGGCGCGACATGCAGGCGCAACGAGGCTTGCGCGATCTGGTTCAGGGCTTCGCGAATTTCCTGAACATAGGTTTGTGCCGTGGACGTCAACGTTAGCCGTTTCTTGTCTCTCCGGATCAGTTCCACACCCAGTTGTGTCTCGAGAGATTGCAACTGTCTGCTGATGGCACTTTGAGTCAAAGTCAATTCTTCGGCAACAGCGGAAGCAGATCCGAGGCGGTCCAAGGCTTCCAATGCGCGAAGCGCGGTGATTGATGGAAATAGTCTACGTGGCATGTCCATGTATGCGTTTTTGTCATATAAACATGTAAAAGTATCGCTGTTTTTTGCGAAAATCGCAGAGTAGGGTTCGCGCAATCAGAAATTTGGAGAAGTGCCATGAATGCTCCGACGACGAAACCGACCCTACGAGCCAAGGACGCGCCCGATCTTGGAACCTTTGCATGGGAGGATCCTTTTCGCTTATCCGATCAACTGACTGAAGAAGAACGGATGATTGCCGACAGCGCACGGTTCTATGCGCAGGAAAAACTACAGCCACGTGTGACAGATGCCTTCCAGAACGAGCAAACCGATCCGGAAATCTTTCGGGAAATGGGTGAAATGGGCCTGTTGGGTACAACGATTCCCGAAGAATACGGCGGCATAGGCGCAGGCTATGTCGCTTATGGCCTTGTGGCGCGCGAGGTTGAACGGGTCGATTCCGGTTACCGATCCATGATGTCTGTGCAAAGCTCGCTGGTGATGTATCCAATTTACGCCTATGGCAGCGAAGAACAGCGCAGGAAGTACTTACCCAAATTGGCCAGCGGCGAGTGGATCGGGTGCTTCGGCTTGACCGAGCCTGACGCTGGAAGTGATCCTGCCAGTATGAAAACTAGGGCCGAGAAAATCGAAGGCGGCTACCGTTTGACCGGCAGCAAAATGTGGATTTCCAATGCTCCGATCGCGGATGTTTTTGTGGTCTGGGCTAAGTCCGATGCACATGATGGCAAGATCCGCGGATTCGTTCTGGACAAGGGCATAAAGGGACTGAGCGCCCCGAAAATCCAGAACAAACTCAGCCTGCGTGCATCTATCACGGGGGAAATCGTGCTTGATGGTGCCGAAGTAGGTGAAGATGCTCTGCTTCCATATGTTCAGGGCCTCAAAGGTCCCTTCGGTTGCCTAAATCGGGCGCGCTATGGAATTAGTTGGGGTGTAATGGGGGCAGCCGAGCATTGCTGGCATTCGGCCCGGCAATACGGCCTTGATCGTCATCAGTTCAATCGTCCGTTGGCACAGACACAGTTGTTCCAGCGAAAGCTGGCGGATATGCAGACCGAGATTGCAATGGGCATTCAGGCCAGCCTTCGGGTCGGGCGGCTGATGGACGAAGCGAATGCGGCGCCCGAAATGATTTCGATAATCAAGCGCAATAATTGCGGCAAGGCCCTGGAGATTGCGCGCATGGCGAGGGACATGCACGGTGGAAACGGAATCTCGCTGGAATTTCAGGTCATTCGCCACATGGTCAATCTTGAAACCGTGAACACCTACGAAGGTACTCATGATGTACATGCGTTGATTCTCGGGCGGGCGCAAACCGGGTTGCAGGCGTTCTATTGAAAGATAGTTGTGGGCGATATGTGAACCGCGACTGCTATTGGCGTTCGGGGTAGGGGCATTCGCCCATCTCTTTCATCCTCTTTTCTCTGAACACCTCTGTTGGTGTCTTCCATACACGGCATTTCCTGAGGGTTGCATTGAGGCGGTCGCAGAACATTTTCAATTCATGATCTGAGACCGCCGTGATGTCGCGCTTGCGGGGCAACCATTTTCGCGCCCGGCGATTGGTGTTCTCGACGGTGCTTTTCTGCCAGGGGGGGAAGACGGATCGCAGAACCACGTTTGTGTTCCGATCTCAGCTTGGAGATGGGGCCAGCTGACGAACTCCGTTCCTCGATCAAAGGTGACGGACTTGCGCGCCACGTGAGAGAGGTCGCGTATTGCTTTTTTGATTTTTCCCATGACAGACTTCGTGCGTTTGTTCGGATTCTTCAGAAGCACCGTGAATCGGCTGACCCGCTCGACAAGCGAGGTTACATTTGATTGCCCAAAGCGCTGTTTAAACAGTACAAGGCCAGCCTCCCAGTGACCGAACTGACGGCGGTGCGCGGCGTCGTCCGGTCGAAACAGGATGCTCACATCACGATCGAACCTTGGAGCCTAGCGCTTTCTGGCACGGCGTGGGCGACGAGACTTGCGATACTGGGGCAGGAACCACCAGAACTCCTGCGCCAGAACTTCGTTGGAATAGATGTGCCGACAGATCGTTTCCTGACACACGCGCATTTTTGCACCTTCGTGGATCATCCGATTGCCGATCTGCTCAGGTGTCCATCCTTGTTTGAGGCGGGCGATGACTCGCTTACTGAGATCGGGGCGTCGGATCAGCTTGCGCTGCACGCACGGATCGACGTTTCTGAGTTTGTAAACGAGCCGCATGACCAAAATACCCCGCGTACTTCTTGGGGAACGCATCATCGGCCCAGAAATTACGTTTGATCTCGCGAAAAATCGTCGATTTGTGGCGCTTCACGCGCGCCATCTCCCGAACGGGCACCTTTGCGTGCCACCAGTTCTCGATTTTGCGACGTTCTTGCAGTGATAGTTGCGTGCAAACGGCCCCCATGCCATGATCTTCTATTAGATAACGAATTGTTTTTTATAGGATTCTCACTTCAGGGTAGCGCGCTCCCGGGTACATGTCGAAAACGTATAATTGGTATTATGTATTTTATAATCCTGTAAGCGACATGCCCTAGCAAACTCCGTATGTTGCGTGGACGAACGGAACAGTTGGACCTCGTCTCAACCAGATCGCCGAGGAAGTGTAGGATCTAAAGAACGAAATTTTCGTCCTATCGGGTGCTGCATCACGGATTGGAGAAGTACTGGCAGAACAGTCTAGCAAGGAAGACCGCATCATTGAGTCCGAAGCGGTGGTGAACACTTGCGTTGAAGCAATACAAAACAACGGTCCTTGGTTCTGCCGCATCCTCAGGTTGGCGATTACATGCGCATGAAGGTCGAAGACTATGGCCGTTGGATCAGAGGGATGAAAAATCTAAATCAAATATCCAGTGGCCAGAGCTAAACCTTTGGGCGTCTCATCAAACCTTCCTGTGCGACGGAGGCGACCAGAATTCCGTCTTCTGTATAAATGGAACCGCGATTGAAGCTTCGCCCCTGCCCCGTCCACGGCGCGTCCAT
>NZ_JBXWQW010000094.1:0-6533 GCF_059612585.1 Ruegeria sp. YKSF57
CTACAAGGGCGAGGATCTGATCGGCGCGCCCTATGAAAAACTGCGGTCGCTCAGGGGCGACAGGATCGCCTACATCTTTCAGGATCCGCTGGCCACGCTGCACCCGCTCTATACTGTTGGCGACCAGTTGATCGAGGCGGTTCGGGCACATCACCCGTTTGATCGGCACAAGGCGCGCGCACACGCCATCAACCTGTTGAAATCAGTGCGTATCCCGAATGCGGAACAGCGTGTCGACAGCTACCCGCACGAAATGTCGGGCGGCATGCGGCAGCGCGTGGGGATTGCCATGGCGCTGGCCAACGAGCCCGAGGTCATCATCGCAGATGAACCGACCACGGCACTGGATGTGACCGTGCAGGCGCAAATCCTGTCGTTGCTGGATGACCTGCGGCGGGAACGCGGGTTGGCCATTATCTTCATCACCCATGACTTCGGCGTGGTCGCCCAGCTGTGCGACCGGGTCGCGGTGATGTACGCGGGCCGGATCGTCGAGGAAGGCCCGACACAGACTATCCTGAACGCACCCGCCCACCCCTATACGGCGCGGCTGATGGCCTGTGTGCCCAAACTGGGCCAGGGACGCCGCGAACTGGCTGCCATTCCCGGCCTGCCCCCCGTGGTGGACAAACTGCCCGAGGGATGCGCCTTTGCAGAGCGTTGCCACAAGGCAAGCGACGCTTGTCGGCGGGGCAACATCGCGCTTGCGCCGCACACCTCCGACAGCCTTGTGCGTTGCATCACCCCGGAACTCCCCGCGCAGGAGGTACTCCAATGACCGCTGCTCTCAAGCTGACAAGCCTTGGCAAGGTCTTTCCTGTCGGCAAGCGCCTTTTCGGCCCACCAAAGGCGCTGGTGCGTGCCGTGCAACCCTTGTCCCTGACGGTAGAAGAAGGCGAAACCCTTGGCATTGTCGGAGAGTCGGGCTGCGGAAAATCCACGCTCGCGCGGATGCTCGTCGGTCTCCTGCCGCCCAGCTCCGGCACGATCGAGATCAATGGCGAACCACTGGACAACGCCGATCCGGCCTTGTTCGGGCGGAAGATCCAATATGTGTTCCAGGACCCGATCAGCAGCCTCAACCCGCGCAAGACGATCCGTCAGATCATGGAAGCGCCGTTGAAGCACCTTCACAACATGCCCGCGGCGGCCCGTGCGGACCGCATACGGGAGATCTTTGCCGCAGTGAACCTGCGCGAGGAATTTCTGGATCGCTATCCGCATGAGTTCTCGGGCGGGCAGGCGCAGCGGATCGGCATTGCCCGCGCACTGGCCGCGGATGCGCGGATCCTCATCCTCGACGAACCCGTTTCGGCGCTGGACGTGTCGGTGCAGGCGCAGGTTCTGAACCTGCTGGCCGATTTGAAGCAGCAATTCGGTCTGACCTATCTGTTCATCAGCCACGACCTTGCCGTGGTCGAGGCGGTCAGCGACCGGGTCGCGGTGCTCTATTTCGGCGCGGTGGTCGAGGTCGGCCCGGCGGACCAGGTCTTTGCGCATCCCAAGCATCCCTATACCAAGCTTCTGGCTGAAAGTGCGCCTGTGGTCGGACGCCCGTTGACCGCGCCGGAGGGGCGGGAAACCGAATTGCCAGACCCGCTGAACCCGCCAAAAGGCTGCGCCTTCCGGGCGCGGTGTGCCTTTGCCAGCGACTTATGCGAGCGCGAAGCGCCGCGTCTTGAAAAGCAGTCAGATGGTGTGTGGACAGCCTGCTACCACCCCCTCGCAGACTCAAAGTAGGTAACGAGGTTTTCGGGGTCGCGTGGCGATCCAAAGCGGTTGAGGGCGTCCAGATTGTCGTTTCCTTATGGAAACCCGGGTCTCTTGGGTTGAATGTCCACATTCCTTTCTTCTGAACAACGAGCGTTGATTTGCTCGTGCAGCAAAGACACAGCTGCGTGCGCACGCAGCACGAAATAGCAATAGCAATCATGGGCTCTCGCCCGGCTTTCGCCGCGCGCTACACGAATGGCTGCTGTCGGGAAACGGGCCAAACTTTGCAGAGTTGGCTTTTTGCGCATAACAGCCGCATTGGTCTGTCCATGCCGCACAAGCAGCAAAGGTCTGCTTGGTAGCGACTTTTAACTTGCCCAATAATCTGCACACGCAGCAGAGGGCAGCAAAGCCCCGCAAAGCTGAAGCCCGTCAATTGGTTTTGCGGGCGAAGCTTTCGAAGAATTTCTTGGGAAGTGAAACGCGTTTCAATTGCGGGCCGCTCTTGAACAGTCGGGAAATCGGGTTACTTGCAAAATCCATGCAAAGGGCACCCGATCGGGTGCCCTTCCAAGGTGTACAATTCGCACAAGACCCCTGTCAGAACCTGTACAATTCGGACAGTTCAGAGGCCCAGTTTGGCCGAGACCAGGTCGTTCACCGCCTTGGGGTTGGCCTTGCCGCCGGTGGCCTTCATCACCTGACCGACGAACCAGCCCGCCAGTTTCGGGTTCGATTTGGCCTTTTCGACCTGCGCCGGGTTGGCGGCGATGATCTCGTCCAGCGCGGCTTCGATGGCGCCGGTGTCGGTGACCTGTTTCATGCCACGTTTCTCAACGATTTCAACAGGATCGCCGCCTTCGGTATAGACGATTTCGAACAGGTCCTTGGCGATCTTGCCCGAGATTGCGTCCGACGAGATCAGGTCGATGATGCTGCCCAATTGCGCCGGGGAAACCGGGCTTTCGGTGATGTCGTGATCTTCCTTTTTCAGCCGTCCAAACAGCTCGTTGATCACCCAGTTCGCGGCCAGTTTTCCACTGCGACCCTTGGCAACTTCCTCGAAATACGCGGCCGATTCCACCTCGGCGGTCAGCACCGAAGCGTCATAGTCGGTAAGGCCGAAGTCATTGATGAAACGAGATTTTTTCTCGTCCGGCAGCTCTGGAAGACGGGCGGCGATGTCGTCCACCCAGGCTTGCTCGATCTCCAGCGGCAGCAGGTCGGGATCGGGGAAATAGCGATAGTCATGCGCCTCTTCCTTGGACCGCATCGACCGTGTTTCACCCTTGTCCGGATCGTAAAGCCGGGTTTCCTGATCGATGGTTCCACCGGCCTCGACGATGGCGATCTGACGGCGGGCTTCGACCTCAATCGCTTGCTGAATGAACCGCATCGAGTTCATGTTCTTGATTTCGCAGCGCGTGCCCAGATGCGAAAAATCCTGTGTTTCCTGATACTTCTCGTAGTCACCGGGACGGCAGATCGACACGTTCACGTCCGCCCGCAGGTTGCCGTTCTGCATGTTGCCGTCGCAGGTTCCCAGATAACGCATGATCTGGCGCAGCTTTGCGATATAGGCGGCGGCCTCTTCCGGTCCGCGAATATCGGGGCGGCTGACGATCTCCATCAGGCAGACACCGGTCCGGTTCAGGTCGACAAAGGACATGTGCGGGTCCATGTCATGGATCGACTTGCCGGCGTCCTGTTCCATGTGGATGCGTTCGATGCGAACCATGCGCGCGGTGCCGTCTCCCATCTCTACCAACACTTCGCCTTCGCCCACAATCGGTTGATAAAGCTGAGAAATCTGATATCCCTGCGGCAGGTCGGGATAGAAATAGTTCTTGCGGTCAAAGGCCGATTTCAGGTTGATATCCGCCTTCAGGCCCAGCCCGGTGCGCACAGCCTGTTCAACGCAATATTCGTTGATCACCGGCAGCATTCCCGGCATCGCTGCATCGACAAACGAGACGTTTGAATTCGGCTCGGCCCCGAATTGGGTCGATGCACCCGAGAACAGTTTGGCATTGGACGAAACCTGTGCGTGCACCTCCATCCCGATCACCAGTTCCCAGTCGTGCTTGGCACCGGCAATGATCTTGGGTTTGGGCATTTCATAGGTCAGGTCGAGCATGGCGCGCCTCATTTCCGCAGCAGTCTGAGCTTGCGTATTAGGCCCGGCAGGCGCGAGGGGCAAGGGGCAATGGAAACCCGTGTGTGTGTTCCCGGCCATGGGGGAAGCCGCAAAACCGGGGTTCAGAGCGCCAAGGGCGAGTTAGAACCAAGGATCGCGGGTTCCCGTAAGAACTTGCAGCGCGCTACTGCGCGTGAACTTGCGGGCCGGACGGGGTGAAAGTGATGTGCTGCCCGCCGCGTAACTCGTCCCGGAACATCGTTGCGATGACCTCCAGCGCCTGCCGATAGCCGCGAGCGGCGAACCTGCTGGGAGAGTTGATGCGCGCACTGTTGTTGAACCCGTCTGCGGCATGCGCCCAGATCAAAGGATGCAACTCGGTCAGATGCTCGCGGATCAGCCAGTTGGCAGCGTCGGCTATGCGAACCCGGGCAAGGTCGGCTTCTTCGTTAAGGCCAAGGCCATTCTGCAGGGTGATGGTGCAATAGGCAGCAAGCAGATTGATCATTTCCTGATCCGGGCGGCGCTGCGCGATATCGCGCAGTCCGTCGATAAAGAACTCGACATCCACACGGGCGCAGGCATTTTCATCCAGCGCAATGGCGTCGAACTGAACCCATGCATATCCGCCCGCGCCCCATTGGGCCTGTGTATAGGATGCAGCGCGGCGCGCTTCGAGTTCCAGTTCGTCATAGCTGCCGAACCATCGTGGCAACAGGTGGTTGCCCATCGCCCGCATGTGGCGGTGATTGGCGGGGTCCAGAGCAATCAGTGTTTCATATTGATCTGCAACCCTGATACCCGGTGATCTGCGGCCAGCCAGAAGCGCACAGCAGGCTGACATAACGCTGGGACTGTCGGGCGCAGCTTCGCGGCATTTGGTGAGCAACGCGTGTGCCCGATCGAAATGGGCGGCACAGCGTTCGCGATTGATCCGGGGGAGAGTTGTTTCCCATCCCGTGCCGCGCCATGCCCACGCAACATCGATATGAGCCTGCGCGACCACCAGACCGATCATCGGGTTATCGTCGTTTTCCTTTAGCACGACTTCCAGATCGTTTATACCGCCGACCAGCGAAGGATCGTCGGCGGCAACCCCTTCGGCCAGACCGTGTTCGACCGCAAGAATGACATCCGATCTGGCGCCATAGGCCAATAGCTCTGCAATCGGAGTGCAGCTGGGAGCCTTGGCACGCGCAGCGTCAGCGTCGGCAATCTCTGTCGCGAGTTGTGACCACAGCTCTTGTCGGGCAAGGTCGCGACCGCGATCAAGGTTCTCGCGCCCGATCAGATCGTCGGCGCTACGCGTGGCGACGGGAATGAAAAGGCGCTCCTCGGGCGCACTGGTGCGCTCATCAGGGAGCATCCAGAAGGCATTCTTGGAGGCGCAGTCAAATCGGCGCCAACCAGGCAGGAGAGAGGAAAATCTCTGAGCAATCTCAAACATTGATACGTCCATCAGGAAGCCACTCGTAAAACTCTGCATTGTGTGGCCTCGCATTGCGGCAGAAACATGGCCGGCAGCCGACCAAACACAGCAATGTTATTAAATCGGAAGGGCAATGGCGCGTTTGCAGTTTTTCAGAACACGCGGAAGTGGTGACGCTCGGTGCGGATACCCTTATTGAGGAGGGCCTCTTCGAACTCGCGGTGCGGGGGCATCGACTCGTCGGGCAGGCGAACACGTTTGCCGGAGACCAGACAGGCCGAAACACGGACCGAGAAATCCCAGCGAGTGTCAAAACGGAAATACTCTATCTCGCTCAGTGGCAAGCTGCCGCTGCGCCGACCGGTGAACCAACTCAATTCGGTGTCGTCAAGGCTCATGCCGGCCCGTGTATCCGCAATCACGTCCCAGAGTGTGGGCAGCGTAGGAAGCGCCAGCAGGGCCACCAACCACCATACGGCACTGAACAGGATGATCAGTGCGGTCAGTCCGCCATAGACAAGGATAAGGATCACGACCGCACGTTGGGTGCGGTTGTGGCGGATGAATTCGAACCTGTTTGCAATGGGATCGGTCAAGGGAGCTACCCCCCAAGGATACGCGACACCATTTCGCTCGTGTCGCGCGACAAGTTTGGAGTGGCGTAGACACGGTTCAATTCGGCCTTTATCTTGTTTTGCCTGTCGGTATCGTACCGTTTCCACGTCTGGAACGCAGTGCTCATGCGGGCGGTGGTTTGCGGATTGACGGGGTCAAGCCGGATCAGCCAGTCGGCCAGCAGGCTGTAGGACGCTCCGCTTTCATGATGGAACCCGGCGTGGTTCATTGCCAGAGCCCCCAAAAGAGCGCGGAATCGGTTCGGGTTTTTCCAATTGAAATCTGCATGTTCTGTGAGATTTTGTGCGATTTTCGGTGTTTGTTCCGGTGTGGCCAGCGACACCTGCAAACCGAACCATTTGTCGATCACCAGCCGGTCGTCCTTCCACTGATCATAAAAGGCGGCCAGTTCGGCCTCTCCCTTTCCGGATTTCAAAAGATGCGTCAGCGACGTCAGCTGCAGGGTCATGTTGTCTGCGTTAGCGTATGCCTTGGCCGCCAGAGCGCCGCCATCGAGACGGGAAATCAGGGACAGAGCGGCACTCCCCAAAGCGCGTTTTCCAGACTGTTCTGCATCGGGGCGATAGGGAGCATCGATTTGCGACTGGCTGTGAATGCGCGGCAGCAGGTCCTGCAGAT
>NZ_JBXWQW010000095.1:0-5635 GCF_059612585.1 Ruegeria sp. YKSF57
ATAGTGTCCCAAGGAATGGTGTAACTTTGTTCTTCGGCCTTGGCTTGGCCGCAGTTACAGGGCGGCGATTGTCGCCGGGTCCATTGGGGTAGTGTCGCAAATGGCGGCGACGGTTTCCAGTGTCATGTAGCGCCGCGTGATCGCCCATTCATCATTTTGCTCCAGCATCAGTGCTCCGACCAATCGTGTGACTGCGGCTTCATTGGGAAAGATCCCGACGACGTTGGTCCGCCGCTTGATCTCTTTGTTGAGGCGTTCAAGCGGGTTGGTGCTGTGAATCTTGACCCAGTGCTCGCGGGGGAAACTCTTGTAGGCCAGCACGTCATCCTCCGCACGGCGCATCAGCTCTGCAAGCTTGGCATGCCGCGGTTCGAAGGCGTCGAGCAACTTGGCCCAGTGCTCTTTCGAAGCTGTGAGCGTGTCTTGGTCGAAGGCCGTCCGGAGCGCCGCAGTGACGATGGGCTTGTCCTTCTTGCCGACGCAGGCAAGTGCGTTGCGCATAAAGTGGACGCGGCAGCGCTGGACTGTCGCACCGAGCACCTTTGCGGCGGCGGCTTTCAGTCCCTTGTGGTCGTCGGCGATGATTAGACGGGTGCCGCGCAGTCCGCGATCGGCCAGAGAACGCAAGAACTCGTCCCAGAAGACCTCGGCCTCACTGGGCTGGACAGCGATGCCCAGAACCTCGCGGCGTCCATCCAGATTAACCGCCACGGCCACTATGGCAGCGACGCTGACGATCCGACCGCCGCGGCGGACCTTGATGTAAGTCGCGTCAAGCCAGAGATAGGGCCATTCGCCTTCCAGCGGGCGGTTCAGGAATGCATCGACGCGTTCATCAATTTCGCCGCAGAGCCGCGAGACCTGGCTCTTCGATACGCCAGTCATTCCCATCGCCTTGACCAGATCATCCACGGAGCGCGTCGATAGGCCCTGAACATAGGCCTCTTGAATGACGGCCGTCATGGCTTTCTCCGCCGCCCGGCGGGGCTCAAGGAACTCGGGCAGGTAGCTGCCTTTACGCAGCTTTGGGATCTTTACGTCGACCCTTCCTGCACGCGTCTCCCAAGCTCGGGACCGGTATCCGTTGCGATGGTTCATGCGGTCGCTGCTTCGCTCGTGCGCGCTGGCACCGCAGAGCTGATCGACATCCAGCGCCATGAGGCGGTCGGCGACGAACCCGAGCATCTCGGCAAGCAGGTTGCTGTCAGATGACTCCGACAAAAGCGCACGCAGTGCGGCAGTATCTGACAGACTGTTCTTGGTCATGGTCGTTCTCCTCGGTCAAAGTTGGGTCCGCAAACCAAACCTTAACCGAAGAACAACCATGGCCGCCAAGCGACTGACCTGCCCCCCGCGAGATCCCTCACTTTAATGTAGAGTTTGCTCAACCATGAAGGAGCAAACATATGCGAAAGAGCCGTTTTACCGAGGCGCAGATTATTGGGATGATTAACAGGCTGCTGAAAAAGTCGGCCCTCGACGCGGTTATGAGAACATGATTCACTTCCGGCATGGCAGCGGCAGCAGGAGGTGGCGATGCGTGGGACGGACGAGGCAAGCGGGTCGCTGTTCAGCTATGTTGATCTTGAGCAGCGGGTTCCGGATCGTCATCCGCTGCGGTTGATCCGTCGGGTCGTCAATGACGCGCTGGCCAGCCTGGATGCCGAGTTCGCCGCGCTCTACACCGATTTTGGCCGCCCCTCCATCGCGCCGGAGCGACTGATCCGTGCGAGCCTTCTTCAGCTCCTGTTCTCGATCCGCTCGGAACGGCAGCTGATGGAACAGATGAACTATAACCTGCTGTTTCGGTGGTTCGTCGGCCTTGGCATCGACGATCCGGTCTGGGTTCCTACGGTGTTTACCAAGAACCGCGATCGGCTGCTGACGACCGACATGTCGCGCAAGCTGATGGCGGCGATCCTGGCGCACCCGGAGGTCCGTCCGCTCCTCTCGGATGAACACTTCTCGGTAGACGGCACTTTGGTCAAGGCGTGGGCGTCCATGAAGAGCTTTCAGCCCAGGAACAGCGCGCCGCCACCGCATGACGATGATCCTGGCGGACCGCCACCACCGGCCGACGCGACCTTCGCAAACACCGAACCGCAGCCCC
The DNA here is from genome assembly GCF_059612585.1 of Ruegeria sp. YKSF57. Lineage (NCBI taxonomy): Bacteria > Pseudomonadati > Pseudomonadota > Alphaproteobacteria > Rhodobacterales > Roseobacteraceae > Ruegeria > Ruegeria sp. YKSF57. The sequence continues at coordinate 2,111 of NZ_JBXWQW010000095.1, forward strand.
AGCAGACAGAAACGCAGCCGATGCCCGACACGCCCCGCCATATCCGCAACGCCGCAGTGAACTTCCGGGGCCAGAAGCGCTCGAACGCAACCCACATCTCTGTGACGGACCCCGATGCCCGTCTCTACAAGAAGGCACCGGGTGCCGCGGCGACATTGTGCTTCATGGGACATACGCTGATGGAGAACCGCAACGGGCTGATCGTGCAGGCCGATTTGACCCATGCCGATGGTTACGGCGAGCGCAAGGCGGCCCTCGAGATGATCAACCGACACTCCCCTGGCTCGACCCGGCGCCTGACGCTTGGAGCAGACAAGGGATATGACAGCGCCAACTTTGTTGCCGCACTCAGGCGCATGGTTGTGACGCCACATGTCGCGCAGAAGGCCCGGAGTTCCGCAATCGACGGGCGAACCACCCAGCATCCCGGTTATGCCTTGTCACAGCGGCGCCGGAAGAAGATCGAGGAACCCTTTGGCTGGGCCAAGACCGTGGGCGGCATGGCCCAGACTGTTCATCGCGGCCTCGACAGGGTCCGCGCCCAATTCACAATGACCATGGCAGCCTGCAATCTGGCCAGACTACCGAAACTCCTTGCCCCCTGACGAAGGGGGCAAACCCGACCCGGCGTCCGCAGTCGCAAAGAGCCACCTTCAAACCGTGGGGGAAGAATAACGTCCTTCAAGGCTGACTTCTTCAGCAGCCTGTTAAGCTTAAGCTATCAGATCAAAGAACACTCGTTGATAACTGTTATCTGTTATCGCCTGCGGCCATCTATCTCTGAAGTTGCAGGGATGTTGATACCTCCGGCCCTAAGACATTCATACAAAAGTTCTTTCTTAGTAAGCCCGCGCCTCGTTGCCTCTGCCGCAAAAGCTTCCTTGATGGGTTCTGGCACATTCGTGAAAGAGAACTGGACACGCGGGGCGTCCTTCATCGCAGATGATTTTGCTTTGCTGACACTTGGCAAAGGTGCCGCCATTGCCTTCAACTTCTTCGAGCTGTTGTCAGCATCCAGATCATCATCGAGGTTTACGCTGACTTTGGCCATGACCCGCTCCTGTAGAAACTGATGAGGCCCCTGCCCTGCAAGTCCGCCAGCACCGACTGAGCCGACCGACGCGCCGATCCTTGTGGGGCTTGCCCTGTAGACGTCATTTCCTTGAACCCTGTCCGGTGCGCGCACATAGCGTTGAGCCGAGGCACATTCTGGGCATCGAGGGCATCGACAATGGCCTGCGTGATGTTTGTTTGTGTATCCACGTCCATCATCACGACCAGGGCCGGAATCTCCTTTTCCATTGTCTCAGCAACACTTTGAACATGTGAATAGGTTCGCTTGGCTCCCTTGGCGTCAGCTTCGTTGGCCTTCGATGGTATCAGGATGAGATTGGCGGCCGCGATGGCGTGCATTGCCATTGCTGACTTGAAGCCTGCTGTATCCACAAAGATTGCGTCATACGGCGGATCAGCCTTCTTCAATGCCTTGACGGTTGGCAGAAGCTTTTCGTCATCTTCTTCGTATAGCCAGTCGAGATCGGTCTGTTCTTTTTTTGCCCACGATTCCAAGTGCCGCTGAGGGTCTGTGTCAATCACGGCGACCCTTGCACCATCCTGAACCATCAGGCTTGCGATGGCCGTCAGAAGTGTCGTTTTTCCCGCGCCGCCCTTTTCTTGCACTACGCTGATAACCTGCGTCATGGCCTGCCTCCATTTTCCCTTAACCCTTAACCCTTAACCAATAACTGTCAACACTTAACAGATATCAGGTATCTGTTAAGTGTTATGGAGCCTTGCCCTTGCGCTCATACCATTTCCGACAAAACCCTATAAAAGCGGCATCCGGGTGACGTGGTGGGTCGTTCATCCACATCCGCCATTCCTGCTCAAGCGCATAGACATCCCATGTGGGAGCAGCCTTTCGAGCCTGATCGTAGGCATCAGAAGACAAACGCACCGATACATCTGAGGCGAACGATGGGCTATCGCCGTAAATCTCTAGGAACTCGGGCTTTGGAGTAATTTCCAGTACATCATGCAAAAGCCTGAAGCGATAATCGGGCATGTGGGACTGAGCCTCATCTGCCCTGCAGATCGCCTTTACAAGGCGTTTGAACTCTTTTGCTGTAGATGTAGAGCCTGTCTTGTGTTGCAGCTTATCTAGCCCGATCCGCCAGACATCCTGCTTTCCGCAGTGCTTTCGTGCCAACTCATACAAGCGCCGCTCCAAAGGTTTGCGAAGCTGAAAATATGCTTTGTTAAGTGTTAGCACATTCTTGTTCTCGATTGCCTTGACGAGCCAGTCACCCATTTCCAGTTCCACGCTGAGAAGGCGTCCTGTGGAGTCCTCCTTGACGATCCGCGCGTCGGTGATGAATGAAATCGAACGCCATTCGCCTAAGCCATGATCATGAATGTTCGTCTCGATCTGCGTAAACTGAAGACGGGTGAGGGCACGTCGAAGCGTTGCGTAGGCCTGTCCGGTAGTATGGCGGTTTGTGGCCTTCAGCAGATCATGGGCTGAAATCCGGACACGACGACCGATCTCCTGACCTTCGTTCTTCGCGGCCATGAGTTGGCTCAAAACATAAATCAGAATATCCCTATCGAAGACATTTGCACGGCCTTCCTCAGCCGCTGGCGTGATCTTCACCTTCACGTTGCCTTGTTCGTACTCGAACGCGGCCAGGTCCTTTTTGACCGAAAGCGAAAACAGGGGGTGTTCCATAGAGGCGCGGTCACTCTTGGGCGTGGCATCCAAGATGTCACAGACAAACAGGTCCGGCTCAGTGTGCCGCTGCGGTAGCAAAGCTGTTCTTTTCCGGGGTCGTGCCATTATTCGATAATCTACCCACCATTATTCGACAGTCTGCCCACCAGAGGCGTGCATTATTCGATACTCTACACACCTTTCTTCGATAGTCTACCCACCTTTCTTCGATACTCTACACACCGGCAGGCTGAAATATAGTGAAATAGAACAACGAAATCAGTGTGTTGCGGAGATGGCGATTCTCGTAACACCTTCTATAACACATATATAACACACAAGTTCTCAGGCAGAGCTGATCATCCCCATCACATGACCACTCACCGTCGATAGAACACGCAGGCATCGACACCCGTGGTTGTCGTGGTCCAGGACGCCCCAAGGACAGCACATGTGGACGCGTTGCTGGCCAAGAAACGAGGAAGCGTCACCGTCAGCACCAGGGCCACAACCAATGCACCCAGACCAAACCAGGGCAGGCGGCTTTTAAGGCGAGCCGCTTTCTGTTCCCGTTCGAACACCGCTCGATAGGCTGTGGACCTGTCATCTTCCGATTTGGCCAAGGCCCCGATGGTCTTGTCCGTCTGGACGCCAAGGCGTCTGACAATCTCGGTCATCGCGTCTGCCGTTGCGCCCAGGTGGCTGTCGAGGGTCTGGCCCAGAAGATCCCCGTATTTTTTCGGATTGGTTTGGTCCCGTGCGGCGAAGGCCGCGATCCGCGCTTCTGTCGCGACCTTGATCTGCTTGTCCGCCAC
>NZ_JBXWQW010000096.1:0-5613 GCF_059612585.1 Ruegeria sp. YKSF57
CGGCAAGCGCGATAGTGACGACCAGCATAACCCTTCCAAGTATTTTCATCATTGTCCCTTCTCCTTCCTTCTTTTGTTCAAAATCCGGCCAGCCGTTCGGCCAGCCAAAACGCAGCGATGCATCCGATGGGATATCCAAGGATTTGGCGTGACGGGCATTGCGCCAAAGACCAGCCCCAAACCGCTTGCGCCACCTTCCTGACCGTCACGAACACGCCCAGCACTGCAAAGATGAAGGCGAGCTGCCCGGCCTCGACCCCAAGATTGAACGCCAGCAAGGCCGCCGGGATGTCTTGCTCGGGCAGGCCAATCTCGGCCAGCGCTCCGGCAAAGCCCAGACCGTGCAGCAGGCCGAACCCAAAGGAAATCACCCAGGGGAAACGGTTGGCCAGCGTCTTGGATTTGTCGTCAGAGCGCAGCATCTCAGTCGCCAGAAAGACAATCGACAGGGCAATCACCGCCTCGACCGGCGGGCCGGGTACGTTCAGCACGCCGAAAGTGGCCAGCCCCAGCGTGATCGAATGCGCGACGGTGAAAGCGGTCACCGCCCAGATGAGCTGGCGCAGGTTGCGAATAAGAACCAGCAAGGCGAAGACAAAAAGCAGGTGATCCCAGCCTTCGAGGATATGTTCAAAGCCCAACACGCCATATTGCCAAAGCGTCTGGATAAGCCCCTGTTGCGCGGGCAGCGTCACAGCAGGTGCGTCGGGGGTCAGGCGGAAGGTCGCCATGTTTACCGTGTCCAGATATCCCACCCGCAGCAGGACGTCTGTTCTTTGCGCCTCAAGCTTGTTGATCCGTATCGTGTTGCCACGCAGGTCTTCGGTACAGGTCATGCGCCAGACTTGCGTCCAGGCGCGACCGTCAAAAACTGGCGCCTCAAAAGTTGGCGCGGTACAGACATCCGGAAGCGCAACGTCGATATCCATCGGCGCCCCGCGAACATCCGGCTTGCGCCAAAAGACGTGCCAGTCGCTGTCGGTCTCCTGCGAGACCTCAAGATACCCCGGCTCCAGCGCGTGGGCATGGCTAAAGGCGGGCACCAAAAGCCCCACCAGCAACGCGATCAAGGGCAAAAGATGCCTCATGACTCACCCGCTGGCGTGCCCGTTGTCCCAAGGTCCTCAATCACATAGGTGGATCGCAGATTTTCTATGAACACCTCCGTCGCGCGCTCGGCCTGCTTCTCGCGCCAATCCGCTAGAACACGATCACGGATCGCGCCAAATGGCGGCAAGACGGCATCCCATATGTTGTCCAGCCGAACCATGTGAAGACCGAAGGACGATTGAACAGGTCCGCTCCATTCACCCAGCGGCAAGGGCTGCAGCTGATCAAAGAAACCCGTTCCAAAGTTGCCATCAACTGAGGTGCGGGCGCTCAGATCAAACCCTGTCGGAAGCAGTGACGCCTGACCCAACTGGCGGTGATCTTCCCCTGCCGCCAAACGCGTACGCGTCTGGTCGACAAACGTGTCGTTTGGGTTTTGCCCCAGATACACAAGGCTGACCGCAATCCGTGCCGGGGTCGTGAACGCCTCGGCATTGTCCGACAGGTAGGTTTGCAGCACCTCATCCTCCGGGCGGGCCGCGCCCGCCTCGGAGGTCAGAAAGAAGTTCATCTTCTGCACCAACCTGTTGCGGATGATCTCATCATTGCCATCCAAACCCAACGCCAGAGCCTCGCGCACCAGCACTTCGCGGTTCAGCCAATCTTCTTTGAGTTTTGCCAACTCGTCCGCCGTCGGAGGGCGCCGCCAGGTGTCTTCAAACTGACCAGCCAGGACATCGATCTGACGCTTATCGATGATGATGACCCGTGGATCCGGATCCGTAGACCAGTCGCCCGGTTGTGCAAGTTTGAACCAGCCAAAGATTGCAAGGCTGAGAAGCGCAAAATGAACAAATGGTTCCGTGGCAATTCGCCGGAACAGGCTTTGGCGATGCGCCTGTGGCTCTACAATGTGTGGAGGATGTGTCGTTCGCCAACTTACATTCATCAGATCATTGTCCATTTCTTCAGCGGCCCTTGGGCACCAAGAGTTTCAACGTAAAGCTCACCGTGTCGGCCGCCGAAATCGCGTCGTCGTCAAAGTTATGTTCGTAAGAAAGCGTCCATTGCCAGGGCAGGCCATCGCCGCGAACCAGCCTGGATACCTTGACCCCCAGCGGCAGGCTGCTGAAATCACCGGCCTCCCAATCGTAGACAAACACCATCTCGGATGTACCGACGGACCAGCCATTGCCGAGGTTGTAGTTGAACACGGGTTGCAACGTCGACAGGTTGACATCTGGCCGGTCGTTATCTCCGGCAACGGTGAACAGGTTCTGGTTGAATAGTCCCCAAAGCCCCCATTTCTCTTGTTTTGCAAAACCGGCCGCTGGTCCCAGAGCCCATTTTTCAGCACTCAAACCATCTTCACCAGTCGGGAACAGAGCCACCGCGCCCACGCCGAAACGGCCCCAACGCCGATCAAAAGTCATAAGGTCAAACAGGGTCGTGTCGCTGATACCGGACTGTCCGTTTGCGCTATCGATAATGTAGGGGATTGTTATCCGGGCAATATGATTGGTTTGCCCAAGCGAAAACGGAATTGCAGCACGAAACTGCAACAGGCTGCTGTCCTCAGGGGAATTGTGCAGGTCATACGAATGAAAGCCCTGCAGCTGAAGAGACATGATCGATGCTGTTGGATCATTGGCCGCACTTTGCAAAGACTCCGAGTTTTCCTGCGCATGAACAACAGACGCACTTGGCAACATGGCAAGAGCAGCCGCCCGCAAAATGCCTCTGAATCCGTTCACATTACGCATCATCGCAATCTGCCTTCCATTGGAACCGTTCAGAAAGACAACGAAACCACAGCAGACAAAACATTACTCTCCAATCTACTCTTGGCTGCGAATTCATGCGTGTACTTCAGCTTTAGCGACGCCTCGGCACCCAGCAACGTGCCGCCTTGGAACGTTACCAGTGGGCCGATACCACTAACCCGTGCGCGCAGGCTACTGGCCCCGAGTGCTATTTTGGTAAGCTCGGCGCCGCGTCCGCTGTCGTCATCCAGTTGCTGATAGGTGTATCCGGCAAGCCCTACGCCCCACCCGGAACGGAAGCGTTGTACTACCGCCCCTTCCAGCTGTAGGGCCGGTGCGGTCTGATAATCGGTTGCACTGTTCTTTTCGCTGAGCAGGAAGCTGATCGCGCCAGAAGCCTCGAACCCGCGCTCCGGGACGAACCAGGTCGCGGCGAAATAGGGTTGGAAGGACCAGACGTTTTTACCGACAGACAGAGCATCAATTGTCCGCTCCTGAAAGTTGATTGATGCCGTGTCATAATTTCCTGTCGGTGCATAGACTGACATTCCCGTGCTATAGTGGAGGTTGCCTCTGTGCCAACCGACCATCCCGGTCAATGTCAGATCTCCGAAGCCGGACACACTGTCGTCGATGCTTGCCCCCTGCAGGGGCGGTCTAATCGCAGTGAAGGTCAGATCAGCGAACGGAAAAGGGACGGTCAGGTTTACTGCGGGTGTTCCGCCAAAAACCTGCGCCTCAAAGACCTGAGTGGCGCTCAGCCGCCACAGATTGAGCTCAAGATCCGCGTCAGCAGCAATGGGCAGGCCGCCAACTGAAATGCCCTCAACACTTCCCTCAAGATGGTCAAAGCTAAGACTTACATAGGTCCCAGGCTCAGGAACAAACCCGGCAAACGTATCTCGCGTGCCAAGGAAATAAGCCCCGATTCCACCCTCAACCGCACCGGCGGGATTGACCGGCAGGATCATCGTCGTCGCCAGAGCTGCGGCGCAAAGCCCGGGGCGCAGGCCGCACTTTTCGTTTCTCATTTTGTCACCTCGTTCTTGCAGAGTTATGCAGACTTTGCGCCGTTCCTTCTTTTTGGGAACGCATTTTGGGTTTGGGATCAGGGCGTGTACCAAATGGGCGACGTATATGCCCGATCCTGAATAGTCAGCGGTGCGCCTTCGGGCAAATCGACACCAAAAAACTTGCGGTCATATGTGGTCCAGCGCGGGGTCGGAATTTCCAGAACGCGCAAATAGTAAAAGGCCGATTGCGCCGGATCGAAATCCGGGTCTTCCCAAAAGGCTGCGAGAATGGGTTGTCCAATGTCGTTTGTGTAGGTTGCGGCGTCCACGTCCACTGTATTGCCGACGTCGCCATCGCACATCTCATCAACGAGGTCGCGGCCACTACAGGCGACATCGAACACCTTTTCGCTTGTTGTCCCATCCGCATTCAGCCAGCCTTTGATGACCTGAATGCGGTCCAGATTGGCACCATCCGGATCTCGCAAAGCGCGGATGAGCATTCGCGGCGCACGACCGTCCCCACTTGCCAATTCACCACCCATCGGAACACCATTTAAGTAGCCGTACGCGGCGAAGTCTGACCGAGGAAGGTCAGATTCCTGAAAGTCGTACCCGGCAAAGACGCGCACCCGGATGCGCGTTCCGGTGGTCGCGTAGACCTCCTTGCGCATCATTGCGTCCCAGATCGCTTCGCGGGTGTTCTCTCGCGCCCAGACCCCAGCTAGACCAGAGGCGGAGGTCTCCCATGCATATTGCGCGACGCTCTCGTCGCCGCCGATGCCGCCCACGACCTCTTCGAAGCGGATCGGGTCGGCGGTGGGTTCGAGGGCCACGACCTTGCCGAACATGTTGTCCTCCTGCGCGCTCGTCAGCGAGGTGTGACTGTCGGTCGAACCGATCATGCCGAACTTGAACGGGTTGACGCCAAGCTCAGTGCGATAGGCCAGCCCCTGCTTCAACGCCTCGCGTGCGTACTCATTCGGGATCATTTCGGGCGTCTTGGGATTTGGGCCCAGTTGCCCCTTGTCCCATGTCTCGAAATCGGCGAATTGATCGTCCGGCGACAGCATCGGATGCGCCTCGCCGTCGCCCTTCATCTGCGTCACCTCGTAGAGCGGCTCCCACCTTGCACGGCGCTCCGCGTAATCGGCATCGAGAGGCTCATCGGTTCCGAGCTTCACGGTGTCGAACATCAACCCGTTTGACAGGTTGCCGTTGTGGGGGATCGCGAGCAGCCGGTCGTCGGTATCGGCCTCGTATGCTGCCATCCAATCCCAAAGGTCTTCAGGATCGACGCTGTCATAGGCCGAAAACGGCAGCCGGGTATCAGCGTTTTCCTTGCCGCCCCGATAGATGACGTTGCGGTGCAGGTTGGATCGGTCGAAGGTAGACGTCCATTCAAACCCGATGAAGGCGGTGAAGGCGCCGGGTTGGTTGTGGCGCTCAGCCGCCGCCGTGATCTCCTGCCAGACGCTGTCATAGAGGCCGGGCACATCTGCCAGCGGATCCTCGCCCGAGGCCTTGGTCAGCGAGAAGATTTCCCACGCGCGCGGGAGATCGCCCGCATCGACCGCCGCGAGCAGCGATTGGCCATACTCCGTTTCAAGCAGTCGCGGGTCGCGAGACGCCAAAAGAGGTGCAGTTCCAAGGTTCTCGGCATGATCGGCAACGACGAGAAAATCCAGCGGCCGCGCAAGGCGCGCGGGCAGGCCGGTCGAGGACGTGACTGTCTCACCCTTGGCGAAGCGATAGGCCTCGTCGGGTCCGAGCGTGTTGCCGATCAG
>NZ_JBXWQW010000097.1:0-5426 GCF_059612585.1 Ruegeria sp. YKSF57
GACATAGAGCGTCTGCCCCGCCACGACGGGCGCGGTGGACGCCCCGCCCGGCAGTTCGATGCGGCTGGTCATGACGCCGTCTGCGGGATTGTAGAAGCGCAGATATCCATCGCCCGAGGCGATGATGACCTTGCCGCCCGCCATGATCGGGCCGTAATGGGCATAGACCGCGCCGCGCTTGCGAGGCTTGTCCTTGACAAAGCCGGGAAGATCGCGCGCCCAGATGGTCGACCCGTTCGAGGCGTTCACACGCAACAGCTGATTGCGGTCGCTGACCATGAAGATGCTGTCACCCACAGGCCAGACCGGGCCAAGCGCGCCTTCGCTGGCGGTCCATTTCCGCTCGCCCGAGTCGGCCTGGAAGGCCACGGTGCGTCCGGAGTGGTTGCCGACATAGATCGTGTTGCCCGACACCACCGGCCCGCCGGTCACGTCACCGATCTGGGCGACGGCGCGACCCTGACGGCCACCGGCGATGGAAGCGTTCCACCGCACGATCCCGCCCCTGCGGAAGCTGGACGTGATATCGCCGGAGCCAAAGGCAAAAACCACCAGGTCCGAGGTCATGGCAGGGGCCGGAGCGCCCAGAACATTTCCGACGCTGGGTGTCGCATCGACCTGCCAGGCAATGCGCCCGTCCTTTGTCCGGATCGCCCAGCCGGTGTCATCCCCGGCCACCAGATACAGAAGCCCGTCGCGAATCGTTGGCGTGCCACTGCCGGTGGCGTTCAGCCGCTGCTGCCAGCGGACAGCCCCCGTCTTGGCATCCAGCGCGGTCAGCCGGCCAAAACCCGAAGACACATAGAGAACGCCGCCATCATAGGCCAGCCCGCCGCCGGTGGCCTGTTCGGCGCTTTCACCCGTCGGGATGAGGTCGGTGCTCCAGACGGTTCCTCCTTGCGGCGTCACCGCGGTGACGGTGGCCGCCGAATCAAGCGTATAGATCAGGCCGCCAGCAACGACCGGGTCGGCGGTAATCCGTTGCCGGCGGGAATCGCCGCTGCCGATCGAGGTCGACCAGATTTGTTGCGGGGCGGCGCGCAGCGCGGGATTGGTGGTGCGATAGGCCGCCGTGCCGGGGCTTTGCGCCCAGGTCGCATTGTTCTGTTGCGAAGGAAGGCTGATGGGCTTGGACCCTGCCGCCTTGCTTACGGTGTCTTCGATGGGACGGATATCCTCTCGCTCGCCGGGCAGGATCGCTTCGGGTGGCTGGCATGCACCCAACGTCATGATCGCCAGCCCCATCAGCGTGACCCCAAGGCGGGGAAAGGTCGTATTAGCCATCGTATTCTGAACTCGCCTGTGTTTCACCAATGACCCGGGTCCGGGTCAGATCCGTTTCAGCCCTGCTGTCCGGGAATGGGTTCGGGCTTGCCGCCCAGCGCCACAATCAACTGTGTCGCGCGCTGTTGCAAGTCAACTCCGACCTCGGCGTCCTGCCGCAGGGCTTCGAGACGCGACAGGGCGGCGCTTGCATCGCCTTCGGAAATATCGATCAGGGCAAGCTGTTCCTCGGCCAGAAGGCGCAAGGGTGCGCCCGGCTGGGCCAGCGCCTCGAACTGTTGCCGCCGGTCGGCCACAGGCAGGGCGTCGCCCTGAATCAACAGCGCCTTGAAGGCCGCGATCTGGCGGTAGATCTCCGGCACTTCGCCGTTGGAAGCCACCTGATTCAATCCCTGAGCGGCGGAGTCGGCAGAACCGGAGCTTGCCTGGGCAGCTGCGATCATCATCTGCAGCACCGCGTCGCCACCGGCGGATTCGGCATTGATCTGTTCCAGACCGGCTGCGCGGCCCGCCGCGTCGTTCCGGGACAGGGCGGCGATGATTTCATCGCCCAGCTTTTCAGCCGCTGCCGTGGTTTGCGCCTTGCGGTATTCATTGAACGCGGCGCCACCCACGATGGCGACCACGGCCAGCGCCCCGACCCAGCCCCATCTTTTCAGCATCAGGAACAGGCGGTCGCGGCGGACCTCTTCGGTCACCTCATCGATGAAACTGTCAACGTCACTCATCCCTGCCCCCGGGTGTTGCTTCAGGCTGTACCGCGCCTGTCATACCCCGCAGCAACTTGCAAGCCAAGTACCCCGGATCGACCAATTCGATCTCCCTTGCGCTGTCAGTCCAAAAAAAATAAACTGAACTAGTCCGTTCAGTATGGACAAGTCGATTATGAGTCCCCATCTGATACCAAATGCCGTTGAGTTCCGTTGTCAGGACAGATTTGAAAAGGGCACACGATGCGATTGATCCCCATCCTCACCGCTTTTCTGGTGATCACTGCGCTTTACCTGCTTGTATTTGAAAGACCGGCCCTTCTGGCCTTTGCCGGGTATGAAGCGGCGGCGGCACAGCCGCAGGACGATCAGACGGGCGATGACGTTGCGGAAGCCGGTCAGGACGCCGCCGATCCGAACGCCGTGGCGGTTGTCGCCCTGCGTTCTCAGGCGCGCGAGATTGACAGCGCGGTGTTTCTGAGAGGCCAGACCAAGGCGAACCGCCAGGTCGAAGTGCGCGCCGAGACCACCTCGACCGTGATCTCGGAGCCCAAGCGCAAAGGCGCATTTGTGAAGACCGGTGATCTTTTGTGTGAGCTTGATCCCGGTACGCGATTTGCCGATCTGGCCGAAGCCAAGGCAAGAAAGATCGAGGCGGAAAGCCGGCAGCCGGAGGCCGAGGCGCTGTTGGATGAGGCACGCGCCCGGCTGGCGGAGGCGGAAATAAACAACACCGCCGCCCGGAAACTTTCGGAAACAGGGTATGCCTCGGAAACGCGCCGAGTCTCGACCGAAGCCGGGATGCGGGCCGCCGAGGCGGGGATCAAGACCGCCGAAGCCGGACTGGAAACAACGCGCGCGGGAATCGAGGCCGCAACCGCCGCGGTGGCCGCAGCCGAGCGGGAAATCAACCGCCTGACGATCGAGGCGCCGTTCGACGGGTTGCTGGAAAGCGATACCGCCGAATTGGGCAGCCTGATGCAGCGCGAATCGGGTAGCCTCTGCGCGACCGTGATTCAGCTTGATCCGATCAAGCTGGTCGGTTTCGTGCCGGAAACCGAAGTGAACCGGATTGCGGTCGGGGCCGAGGCCGGGGCCACACTGGCCACCGGTCGTCAGGTGCAGGGCCGTGTCACGTTCCTGAGCCGGTCGGCCGACGAGACCACCCGGACATTCGAGGTCGAAATCACCGTTCCGAACCCGGACCTGACGATCCGCGACGGCCAGACCGCCTCGATCGCGATTTCGTCGGAAGGGGCCAAGGCGCATCTGCTGCCGCAATCGGCACTGACGCTGAACAATGACGGCCAGTTGGGCGTGCGCACCGTGGCCTCGGGCAATGTGGTGGATTTCCTGCCGGTGCGCCTGTTGCGCGACACGACCGAGGGCGTCTGGCTGGGCGGCCTGCCTGAAACCGTTGACGTGATCGTGGTTGGTCAGGAATTCGTGACCAAGGGTGTCGCCGTGGCGCCGACCTATCGGGAGGTCTTGGAATGATCGGCATCGTCGACTGGGCCGCCAAGCGCGCCCGGATGGTTCTGGCCTTTATCGCGATCTCGCTGGTGGTTGGCGGGTTTGCCTATGTCAGCCTGCCCAAGGAGGGCGAGCCGGATATCGAGATCCCCGCCCTGTTCGTGTCGGTTCAATTCCCCGGCATTTCTGCGGAGGACAGCGAGAACCTGCTGGTCAAGCCGATGGAGACCGAGCTGGCCGATCTGGACGGGCTCAAGAAGATGAGCTCGACCGCCGCCGAAAACTATGCCGGCGTGGCGCTGGAATTCGAGTTCGGCTGGGACAAGACCGCGATCACCGCCGATGTGCGCGACGCGATGAACACGGCGCAGGCCGATTTCCCCGAAGGGGCCGAGCAATATACGCTGAGCGAAATCAATTTCTCGGAATTTCCGATTGTCATCGTCAACCTGACCGGGGCGGTTCCGGAACGGACAATGGCGCGCATTGCCAAGGATTTGCAGGATGATCTGGAAGCGCTGGATTCGGTGCTGGAGGCCGGAATCGCGGGCAATCGCGACGAATTGCTGGAAGTGATCATCGATCCGCTGCGGCTGGAAGCCTATAACGTCACCGCAGCCGAACTGATCAATGTGGTCCGGAACAACAACCAGCTTATCGCTGCCGGTGAGGTCGAGACCGAACAGGGCACGTTTTCGGTCAAGATCCCGTCATCGTTCACGACCGCGCAGGATGTCTATGGCCTGCCGGTCAAGGTCAATGGCGACCGGGTTGTGACGCTGGGGGAACTGGCCGAGATCAACTATACCTTTGAAGACCGCGAGGGCACCGCCCGCTTTGACGGAGAGCCGACGGTTGCCCTGCAGGTGGTCAAGCGCAAGGGTTTCAATCTGATCGACACGGTTCAGGCGGTGAAACAGACCGTCGCGGCCTCAAGCGAGAAATGGCCCGAAGAATTGAAAGCGGCGGTCGAGGTCGGCACGTCGAACGACCAGAGCCGCGTCGTGGGATCGATGGTCAGCCAGCTTGAGGGTTCGGTCCTGACCGCCATCGCGCTGGTGATGATCGTGGTTCTGGCCTCGCTTGGGTCGCGCGCGGCGCTGCTGGTGGGGTTCGCCATTCCCACCTCGTTCCTGTTGTGCTTTGCCTTCCTCGCCGTGATGGGCGTCAGCATCTCGAACATCGTGATGTTCGGTCTGATCCTTGCGGTGGGCATGCTGGTCGACGGCGCCATCGTGGTTGTCGAATATGCCGACAAACGCATCAAGGAAGGCGTCGGCCCGATGCACGCCTATGTCGAGGCGGCGCAGCGGATGTTCTGGCCCATCGTGTCGTCGACAGCAACGACACTGTGCGCGTTTTTGCCCATGCTGTTCTGGCCCGGCATTCCAGGCGAGTTCATGGGCATGCTGCCCGTCACGCTGATCTTTGTCCTTTCCGCTTCGCTGGTGGTGGCGCTGATCTATCTGCCTGTGATGGGAGGGGTTTCGGGGCGACTGAGCCGGGTGTTCGGCCGCATCTCGGACTGGCTGCGCGTCCGAACGCCGTGGCTGGTGCGGGCCGCGCTGGTACCCCCTGCGCTCTACACGATCTTCCTGGGCGCGATGCAGCTATTGAATCCGCATTACCTGCTGCCCGAGGGTGCGTCGGGTGGCACGCTCCTTGGCGTGTTGCTGTTCCTGTTTGGTGCCTTTGCCGGGTCGGTGACGCTTGGGGCGGCGCGGATCGAACGGACCGATGATCATGTGCATTCCGCCGAGGAACACACGCTGTTTGGCCATTTCATCAAGTTCCTCGTTGGCAATCCGATCATGCCGATCGTTTCGATCGCTGCTGTCGGCTTTGCGGTGATGACCGTCATGAACATCTATGGCGAGAACAACCGCGGCGTGGAGTTCTTTGTCGACAGCGAACCGGAACAGGCCACCGCTTATGTCCGGGCACGCGGCAACCTTTCGC
>NZ_JBXWQW010000098.1:0-5236 GCF_059612585.1 Ruegeria sp. YKSF57
TTCTTTTCCCCGAACCTTGCCGAACAATTGGCAAGGACAGGGAACGAAGCTGATTTTTCCGGGAAATGGCGGGAGGTTTCCGTCCTGTTTACCGATATCGCCTCATTCACTAGTTTGGCCGAAACACTTGAGCCCGTTCAACTGGAAACCCTTTTGAATGAATATCTTACGGGTATGACCGACATCGTTTTCGCTCATGAAGGGACGGTCACAAAGATCGTCGGTGATGCCATGCACATTCTTTTCGGTGCCCCGGGCGATCAACCCGATCACGCCGACCGGGCCGTGGCCTGCGCTCTGGCGCTGGACCACAAAGCGGAACGGTTTCGCGAAGCCTGGGAAGGGAAAGGGATATTGGTCGGCGCCACAAGAATTGGCGCTCACACCGGGCCCGCAATTGTGGGAAACTTTGGCGGTGAAAGGTTCTTCGACTACACCGCATATGGAGATACGGTAAACGTCGCTGCCCGTTTGGAACAAGCCAACAAAACACTCGGAACCAGAATTTGCGTAAGCGCAGGTCTGGCGGAACGGGCGCGAAACTTCGAAGGCAGACCTATCGGCAGCCTTGCACTTAGGGGGCGCTCAGACATTGTGGACGCGTTCGAAGCATTGGCCAAAGACCAATGGAATTGCACAGGCACACGCGACTATTTGATGGCATTTTCTATGCTGGAGGCGGGAAATGCAGAAGCACTACCTGCCTTTGCAGCGCTGGTTGGAAGTCGCTCATGTGATCAACTTGCAAGCTTTCACCTAAAGCGTTTGCTTAACGGTGAATCGGGGGTTCGTATCGAGCTGACCTGAGGCGCCCCTTCGCCCATGTCTTAAGGAAACCGATTGAAGCGTGCCCGGCAGATTCCTGGCGTTTTGCGACAATGGATCCGAACCTGTTCCGCAATTTTCAAACCATCTCTGAAGTCATCCGGCAGACACCAACCGTCGGCTTTCATCAGCCCTGCGGTGTGTACCAGATGGGAGAGGTGTAGGCACGCTCCTGTTGCGATGTGGGAGCCCCGTCGGGGATCTCGATCCCGTAACGGAAAGCATCGTAGACATACCAAGGCGGCGTCGGGATCTCCACCACGCGGACATAGTAGAAGGCCGGACGTGACGGATCAAAATCAGGGTCGGTCCACACCTTTGCAAGCTCCGAGGCACCGATCGTGTTGTTCCAGCTTGCAGACGCGACATCGACCGTGTCGCCCACAGCGGGAACCTTTCCGTCGGCACCGGCCTGGCGGTCGCCCGACCAGGCAACGTCATAGACCGTTTCGTCCGTCGTGCCATCCGCGTTCAGCCAGCCCTTCACGATCTGCACCCTGTCGAGATTGGCGCCAATCGGGTCTCGCAAGGCCGCTACCATGAAGGTCGGCGCCGTGGCGCCTTCGGGCGCGGCCATTAGGTCGGCGCCCATGGGTACTCCCTTGGCATAGCCGACCGTCGAGGGAATGCGCGAGTTCAGGTCGGACGCGACAAAATCCCAGCCACCGAAGAACCGTACTGCGATGCGTGGCCCGGTCGTTGCGTAGATCTCCTTGCGGGCCATGGCGTCGAAGATGCTTTCGCGCGTATTTTCTTCTGCCCAGACCGCGGTGAGGCCCGAGGCCAGCATTTGCCATGCGAAGAGTTCACCATTCTCATTCTTCATGAACGGATGCTGCAAGCGTTCGGCCGACGGTTCGTACCCGGTGTGTTTACCGAAAAAGTTTTCCTCTTCGGCCGTGACAAGACCGGTATGGCTGTCAGTTGCGCCGCTCAGGCCGAACTTATATGGGTTGGTGCCGAATTTTGCCTCTAGGGCCAACCCGGTTTTTAACCCTTCACGAGCGTATTCCCGTGCAAGCATGTCATTGGTCTTGGCTTCTGACAGGTCAAGGTTACCAACATCCCAGTTGTAGAAATCCGCAAACTCGTCGTTGGGACTCAGGAAAGGGTGCGCCTCGCCATCACCCTTTATTTGAGTGATCTCATAAAGGGGTTCCCACCTTGCGCGCGCGTCAACATATTCCTGCGTAACCGCAGAACCGTCAAAGCGGGTGTCCACAGGGAACATGACGCCATTGGAAAGATTGCCGTTATGTGCAAGCGCAAGCGCGGCACCATTGGTCTTGTCTTCATAGGCGTCGAGATACGCGTAAAGATCCATAGGGTCAGGGCTGCCCCATGGCGGCGTCATCACCATCGGCACGACCTGCCCGACGCGCGCCGGGCCGTCGCGGAAGATGACGTTGCGGTGCAAATTGTTGCCAGCGACAAGAGACGTCCATTCGAACCCGAGCATCGGAGTGAAGACGCCGGGATCGTAAAACCGTTCGGCGGTGCGCAGGTTGTCTGACCAGATTGTCGCGAAACGCCGGGCCCCGGGCATGTAGTTGTTGAAGAGATCGACATCGATTGCCCCCTGCGACACCGTTCCGATCAGGTCCAGCGCGGTTTCCACTGCGGTTTGTCCACCTGCGCGGAAGCCTTCGGACCAGCGCCGCCCCTGTTCGTAACGCGTCACCGACGGGTTGCCAGCCAAGGCGTCAATGATCATGCCCATGCCGTCTGAATGATCGGTGATCGCCAGCCAGTCGAGCGGGCGCGACAGGCGCACGGGCTGACCTGATGAAGCGGTCACCTCCTCACCACGGGCAAAGCGGTAAGCGTCTTCGTGGGTCAGGCGCGCGCCGAAGCCGCCTGCGTCCATCGACTGACCAGTATGCAGGTGCGTGTCCCCCCAAAGCGGTCGTTCCGGAAAGCTGCGCCCGGCATAGGGCGAGTAGGCCGGGGCGGGGTAGGAATCGGCAAGCTGATCGGGTGAAGGCGTCCATTCCTGCGCAGCGGAGGGCAAGGCCCCAGACAAAAACGCCGTCGTCATCAAGATTGCCGCTTTTCTGGGGGAGTTTGGCCGATACAAATTCATGAAACGCTTTCCTATTAGTTTCTGTCCGGATGTGTCCGACAAAAAGGCCTGAGCAGCAGTAGGAAAGATGCATCCCTTCTACGCCACCCAATGACAATCGTAGGCTTCAATGATCGTAACTTAGCAGAATCGAACACTTATTCAAATTGGAATATGATCGCGGGTCGAAACCGCATCGAGGCACATGGTTAAACCACGGTTTCCATTTGTTCGGACGAGTCTCGCCAGCCATCCAACCTCATAGGACTTGTACTGGTCGCGGAAAGCCTTGCAATTTCGTTGCTTAGCAGAAAGCCTAGCGGATAAACGACCCTTTTGAATGCAACCCAGATGACTCCGCGAAATTTTTTCTTTTCTCCCCTCATCCATTTCTTTGTGATCGGTGCGCTGATTTTTGTCGGCTACGGGGTGGTCGAGGACGATGCAACTGCCCCTGCGATTGATGCCATTGTTCTGACAAAGACCGACGCCGACCGTCTGGTGCAAAATTTTACCGCAACCTGGAACCGCGCACCGACAGCAACAGAACTCGACCACCTGATGCGGTCCTGGGCCCTGGAAGAGGTTAATGTCCGCGAGGCGCTGGCCCTCGGGCTGGACCGGGGGGACGCAGTGATCCGACAACGGCTGCACCAAAAGATGCGCTATCTGGCGGAATCAGGCGCTGCCGCTTTGGAACCCGACGGCGTCACGCTCCAGGCCTATCTGGACAACAACGCGGACCGGTTCACGCGATCAGCGCGCTTTACCTTTGAGCACATCATCCTGCCACCGGAAAGCGAGGCTTCAGAGGTTCTCGCCTTGCTAGACAGCGGCGCTGACCCGTGGACATTAGGGGCTGCAAGCCTTTTGCCGCCAAGTCTGTCGATGTCGCCCGCACCGGTGATCGACCGGACGTTCGGAGATGGGTTTCACGTGGCCCTCGAGGACATGCCCATCGGAGAATGGCACGGCCCGGTTCAAAGCGGGTACGGCCTGCACTTGGTACGAGTGATTGACAGGGAGGACGCGGCGCTACCGCCGCTGCCGGACATCCGGGACCGCGTCAAAGCAGAATGGCTTGCCGAAAGAATGAAGGAAATGAGCGAGGCTTTCGGTCAGGCACTTCTGGATCGTTACCCGGTCAGCCTGCCCGATGCCGATACGGTGCTGAGCCAATGACCCGACTCCTGTCCGCCCTGATTGTTGTCCTAGCCACCTGTTTGCCGGGTTCCGCTTCGGCCCACGCACTCGATCCCGGGTATCTTGAGCTTGCCTCGCTCGGGCAGGAGCGCTGGCGCGTAACCTGGCGCACACCAGATGTGAAAGGTCGGCCGATGCCAATCGAGGCGCGCCTACCAGAGAATTGCTCGCACGAGCCACCTGCAGAGCCGATCTTCGATGGGCGGGCCTGGACAACGGCTTGGGTCACGACCTGCCCAGGCGGACTGAATGGCGGTGTAATCGAAATCGCCGGCCTCGACCAGACCCGCACGGAAACCTTGGTTCGGTATGAACTGGAACCCGGTCGGACGCAGGTCTATCGCCTCACGCCCTCCGAAACCGCGTTTGAAGTGCCGGAGAACCAGGGGGTTCTCGACATCATTACCAGCTACGTTGCGCTTGGGGTGACGCACATTCTGGAGGGCGTTGATCACCTGTTGTTCGTTTTTGCTCTTGTGCTGTTGATCCCAGGGCGCGGGCGACTGTTCTGGGCGATTACGGCATTCACGATTGCCCACAGTGTAACCCTGGCCGCGGCGACGCTCGGTTGGCTGAACATCCCGTCGCCACCTGTCGAAGCAGTGATCGCGCTCTCGATTGTGTTTCTCGCTTTCGAGTTGTCGCAACGACCGGAAGAGCGCGATCCACTGACGATGCGCTTCCCATGGGCGGTTTCCTTTACCTTCGGCTTGATTCACGGATTGGGTTTCGCCGGGGCCCTGCGGGAAATCGGCCTGCCCGAAGGCGATATTCCGGTGGCTCTGTTTGCCTTCAATATCGGCGTGGAACTCGGCCAGATTTTGTTTGTCGCTGTGGTACTGGCAGTTGGCTTCGCGGTCCAACAGGCCTATCCGGCAATCAAAGACCGAGCAGGACAGCTTGAGCGCGTAGCCAGCTACGGCATCGGGAGCTTGGCCGCGTTTTGGGTCATCGACCGGATTGCAGGGTTCTAAATGCGATTTGAAGTAGTCGGGGCTCTGATGATGTGACCGGATCAAAAGCGGACTCGCAAGCACTAGCAACTGTATTTCTCAGGCGGTCTGAGCCGACCAGTTTTGCCGAGATTTTAGGAGTGCGTTCGCGATTGTAACGAGCTTTCTAGCGACTGCTGTGATGATGACTTTG
>NZ_JBXWQW010000099.1:0-5231 GCF_059612585.1 Ruegeria sp. YKSF57
TCTGGGCGCCGCTCATCGAGTCGGCCGGAATCAAGGAATAAGCCAGACTGGTTTGGCCGCTGCGCTCTGCCGCGGCGGCCTACATTTGGTGGCCCTTGCCACGCAGGCCCGCCAAAACGTCACGCGTCATTTGCGTGTCTCGGCCCAAGCAGCGATTACCTCGACTGCCACCTCGGACAAATGTTGCTCAGCCGGGATGTCCCGGGCATCAACTGGCTGGATGCATGCCTCCCGCAGCTTCTCAGAATCGATTGGAAATCTGGAAGCAGGAGACAGCCCATTCATGGCAGAATCCGACTGCGCGAGACTTGCGGCATAATACAAGCGCGATATCTGTGCGATCTCCATGGCGGCCACGCAAAGCGGACATGGCTCGCAGTTCGTATAAAGTTCGCAACCGCTGAGATCGACGGTCCCGAGGTTCCGGGCCGCGTCGCGAATGGCCTCGATCTCACCATGTGACGTGGGATCGTGATTGAGCAAGGATCGGTTAATCCCCTCACCCACGATCCGACCGTTTCGCACGATCACCGCGCCGAAGGGTTCGGTTCCCTCCGTCATAAGCGCAGTTGCCGAGAGCTCGATAGCGCGGAGCAAGAAGTCTTCGACATACATGATGTAAGTGTCCTTTACCGAAGCGGTTTCACTGCCCTTGCCTTCGCCGCCTGTCAGGTCTCAGAGCAAAACCCTTACAGATCGACGAGTTGGTCGCCTGTGGTATTCGAATCATCCCGGCTAGGATCGTCAAGCAGATACGCGCTCCGCGACGTCTGAACCATCTTATTGGGCCTGTGACGCTTGATTGCCGATCTCTGTACTGCATCTCTTAAGCACAACGGTGAGCCAGATCAGACGGGCATATCAAAGAGCCGGATGCGCCGCCCGATAAGGCGCCTCGGCACTGGCCGTCAGTTCGGCCTTTTCAACCGTTCAGCCATCTCCTTGAACCCACGCGCTTCGGCGTGCTGCAGCGGTGTGACGCCATCGCGGTCGGCCAGGGACCGGTCGGCCCCGGCGGAGAGGAGCGCGTCGAGCACGGCCTGGTGATCCGCGCCACCATCGCCCAGAACCACAGCTTCCATCACCGCCGTCCAGTGCAGGTTGTTGATGTGATCGAGCGGCGCGCCCGCGTCGATCAGACGCCGCACCACCTCGGCATGACCGAGATGCGCCGCGGCGATCAGCGCGGTGCCAAGATAGGGACTCGTCACGAGGCCCGGATCGTTGCCCAGTTCGATGGCGAGCGACATCAGCTCGAGATCATCCGCGACGGCTGCGATCGTCACGACGTCATAGGCCCGGTGTTCGAGGGCATTCATGTCGGCACCGGCCTCCGCCAGAGCGCGCAATGCCTCGTCCTCGGACGCGAAGGCTGCCACATGGATCGGCGTCCGGCCTCTGGAGTCTCGGGCATCGACGTCGGCGCCTTCACGGATCAGACGCTCGATCCCAGCGACATCGCCCTCATGGGCGGCCTGGAAGAGGCCGTCGTAAGCAGCGACCTCGCTGGCAGAGGGGGCGGTTTGCGCAGCGACCGGACCGGCGAGGCCAATGAGAAGGGCAGTCAGGGAAAGACGGCGCATGGGTCTACCTTTCTTGGGGTGTTCGTGAGGACGGGTCCGCGCATCAGGCGCGGACCCCAATGGATTCACTCGGCGCCGATTGCGTCCAGTCCAGCACGGGCGCAGGCCTCGTCCAGGTGTCCGCCGGGGGCACCTCCGACGCCGATACCGCCCACCAGCGCGCCTCCGATCCTGATGGGCAGACCACCGCCCTGGATAACCATGCGCGCATCCATGTAGCGCAGACCGTCGTGCTGCGGGTTTTCGCCGATGAACTCGGCAAGCCCTGCCGTGTCGCGCCCCATAGAGGCCGAGGTGAAGGCCTTGCCCTGAGCGCTGCCGACGGTATGGGGCCCCGAGTTGTCGGCCTTCAGGTGCACCTTGGTGGCACCATCGCGGGTGACGATGGCAACGCTCACGTTGTAGCCGTCAGCGGCACAGGCTTGAAGGGCCACATTCGCGGCGTCGCTCGCCATGGCAAGCGGCAGATAGGGGCTGGTGGGCAGGTCCTGCGCGTGCGCTGCCACGGGAGCGGCGAAAGCGGCGAGAAGGGTGATTGTTCTGAGCATGTCGGTTCTCCTTTGCTGGTGATAGGGAGACACCTAAGCCACCACGGGATTCTAACCCATTCGTAGGCCAGCCCAACACCTCCGTAGAACTACCGAGTGGGCTCGGCCTCGATCCAGAGACGCGTCATCTCGGCCGGCGAGGTGGTGCCGAGCTTGGCCCCGATCGCCGCGCGATGGCTTTCCACCGTCCGGGGGGAGACTTTAAGCGCTGCGGCGATGTCGCGGGTCGCGAAGCCCCGCGCCACGAGTGACAGGACTTCCCGCTCGCGCGGCGTCAGCCCGGACAGGAGCGCCAGTGTTTCCCGGCGCTCGGCGTCTGCTTCGGCGGTCCTGCTCAGTGCTGCCTGCCCCTTCTGTATGGCGTCAATGAGGTCCTGCTCGTCCACCGGTTTCGACAGGAAGTCGATGGCGCCATTACGGAACGCCTTTCGGCAGGCTTCGATATCGCCATGCCCGGAAATCACCACCGTCGGCCATTCCACACCGCTTGCGGTCAGGCGTTCCTGCAGCTTCAATCCCGAGATTGCCGGCATCCGGATATCGAGGATCAGGCAGCCCGGGCCCAGCTTCGGAAGAGCCGACAGGAAGTCTTCGGGACCGGCGAAGGTCCTGACATCGATCCCCACGGTGGAGAGCAGCAGCGAGAGAGCGTCCCGGACCGCCGCATCGTCGTCGACAAGATAGACCGGCGCGGTCATTCCGCCGCCTCCCGGGCGGCACGGGCCAGAGGCAAGCTGATCCTGAAGCGTGCACCCTCGCGGGCCTCGACCAATGTCAGATCGCCGGCGGCTCGCTCGACAAGGCGATGGCTAAGCGCAAGGCCGAGGCCTGTTCCGTTCTCCCGGGTCGTGACAAAAGGGATGAACAGCCGGTCCCGCACATCCGGACGAATTCCGGGACCGGTGTCGCTCACCTCGATCACCACCATCTCGGCGTCGAGCGACGCCTCAACGGCAACCTCCCGCGTCCCCGTACTCTCGGCGACCGCGTCGAGCGCGTTCCGCATCAGGTTGAACAGGACCTGCTCCATTTCCACCCGATCGCCCTCCACCGTCAGAGGCGTCGGTGGCAGCGTCAGGGTGAGGCTGGCGCCAAGCTCTTGTGCCTGTCCCGCGAGCAGGCTTTCCGCCACGCGGATGCAGTCTCTGAGATCGATGGGTTCCGCGTGGCGCTCCCCCGGCCGCGTCCACGTCCGCAGGCGCTCCAGAATAGCGGAGGCGCGCCGCGTCTGTCCAACGACCTCCTCGAGAATCTCCGCGACGCGGTCTGTGTCTCCGCGTGCGGCAAGGTGTCGGGCCGCCTGCGCCTGCGCCAGGATCGCCGTCAGGGGCTGGGTCAGTTCATGCGCCATGCCACTTGCCATCTCGCCGAGCGCGTTCACCCGGGATGCATGGCTGAGACGGGTTTCGAGACCGCTGAGTTCAGCCCGCGCCTCCGCGGCGCGGACCTTGGCGCGTTGTCGGCCGATCACGCGCAGCGCTAGGGCACACAATGCGATCACGGCCAGGACGAGGACCACCCGGCCCAGCGGCAGAATGTCCGATATTGTCATGCGGATCGCCGTCTGCAGTTCAAGCGGCTGCGTGCCACTCGACAGGGCGCGAGTAAACTGCGGCGCGTGGGAGTCTGCGACGACGCCAATCAGCGGAGTGCCGTCCGGCAGCGCCAGCCAGCGCGACGCCTCGGCCCGCGTCCAATAGGCGGAGTCTCCATCCAGCAGGGCCGCGGCATCAATGACAAGGGCGAGCCCATAGCGCGCCGCGTCGGAGTTGGGGCTTCGTTTGACGATCAGGTAGGCCGGGCGGTCAGAGGGATGCCGCACCAGGACCGGCGCGCCGGTCGAGCGTTCGGCGTTTGCGCGGATGAGCTCCCGGAGATCAGTCTCGCGGACCCCGATTTCCAGCACGCCGTCTTCTCCGTCCAGCGGCACGAGGGAAATGCCGATGATCCGGGGGTAGAACCGCATGATCGCGCCCGCGACCTCGCGAACGAGGTCCGGACGCTGCTCCGCTCCGGCCACCGCGATGGCAGACAGGGCCGTCAGATGCGCATCGTGCTGATCGACGCGTTGTGAGGCGACCGCGTGAAGGCGATCGCTCTCCGCCGTCAGGTCGGCCAGCCGCGCGCTGCGCTCGAAACCGGCGAGAAGCCCAAGCGCCAGGACGCAGACAACCACCCAGGCGATCCCCCGGGCAAGGGGTCGGCGCAGGATGTCTCGTGCTGGTCGCGCTCTCTCTGACACGTGTCCGGTTCCGGTGTGGGCGATGCCTCTTCAAGCATCGTGACGTGGAGACAAGCATATCCTCCTGGCCCCGTTTTGAAATCCGTAGGACTACAGAGGCGCGAGGGACATTTCATTGGTGCGTCGCTTGCCACTAAATGTGGGGCACCGGTCACTTGGGAGTTGGTTTGAACATCGAGAACATTTGATGTTCGCATCCTGCTTGCCCCAGTCGTTCACATACACAGCGAACAAATGTGTCCCACCCGTCTTACTTTTCACTTCGGTCGCGAAACTACACAAAGCTGACCTTGGGTTGAAAAGATCGAAAGCCCGCTTCGTCCCGCACAGCCGACATCGGTCACTCGGTATCGCGGCAAAAGCTCCCGATGGGTTTTCGGGAGCTGAATTGCATTTGCGTCGGTGGGTGTGCCTGGGCGGGATCAGCCGCGCAGAGTGCCGCCCGTCGCCTTGGTGACCTTGGCGATGATCCTTTCGGCGACCGCCTCGATATCCTTTTCCTTCAGGGTTGATTCGGTCGGTTGCAGGCGCACCGTGATGGCCAGTGATTTCTTGCCCTCGCCCAGGCTGCCGCCGATGAACTCGTCAAAGACGCGCACGTCCTCGATCAGAGCCTTGTCGGCCCCGGCGGCGGCGTTGACCAGCGTCAGCGCCTCGACATTCGCGTCGACGACAAAGGCAAAGTCGCGTTCGACCGCCTGCAGGTCACGCAGCTCCAGCGCCTGACGTGTCGCGCCGGTCTTGCGCGGCAACGGCACCTCTTCGGGCCAGATGGTAAAGGCCATCGCCGGTCCCTTGATATCCATGGCCTGCAACACGCGCGGGTGCAGCTCGCCAAATACGCCCAGAACCTTTTTC
>NZ_JBXWQW010000100.1:0-5016 GCF_059612585.1 Ruegeria sp. YKSF57
CTTGCAGGGGATTAACGAATGGCCCGCAGGTCTCTATGATCAGCAAGCCTTAGAATGGTTCTATTCCGGCGGCGGTAAAGAATTGCTTCGGCCAGTTGGTGAGCGGAACAACTTTTACTACCTAGGCGTTTCGACACTGCTTGGCGAAAACATCTGGTCCAACAAGAAGATTGAGTCTCTTGAAGATTTTAAAGGTCTCAAAATTCGCACTGCAGGTTTGACCGCTGAATCCCTTTCCAAATTTGGCGCTTCTCCGGTTAGCATGGCATCTGAAGACATCTATACCGGCATGCAACGCGGAACGATTGATGCGTTCGAATTTGTATCCACACCAGTTCATTACGGCTTTGGTTGGCATGAAGTTACCAAATATGTCATTAACCCAAAATTCACGATGGGCGGGTCTTCGGATTGGATTGTGAACCTGGATTCATGGAACGCATTGCCTGACGACCTGAAAGAGATTGTGGACAACTCTTTGCGGGCCGCAAGCGATGATTTCTTTGTGCAGTCACGTCTTGAAGAGGGCGAGATTGTGAAGAAGCTGGAGGAAGCGGGAGTTGAGTTTCTTACGTGGCCAGAGGGCGAGATCGAAAAATTCGAGAAAGCCCGTTATGAAGTCGTTCGCGAAAAGTATTCGCCCAACTCAGAAGACTTTCGTGTGATCCAGCAGTCGCGCATGGATTTTTTGACCAAGCTTGGCTACGCTGTCGAAGCGCCCTGAAACCTGAATATTATTGTCTGAACTAAGAAAAAGGGCCCGGGCAGTAATGCCCGTTCCCAACAATTAAAAAAGGGAGGCGGGAGCGTGCAGAAATTACTTTCATTAGTGGATGGAACATCAAAATACCTGTCGTATTTGGCGACACTTGCGCTGATCGCGGGGATGATAGCCGCATGTTACGAAGTTTTTGCGCGTTATGTACTGTCCCAACCTACGATATGGACGGGAGAACTTGTGCAGATCTTGTTCGGCTCCATTTTTCTACTATGTGCGGCTGACAACCTGCGCACGGGTGGACATGTTGCCATCGACTTTATCAATAGCCTTTTGTCGCGCCGGATGAATTTGATCCTTGCCGGAACTGTTAGTCTGGTTATCTGCATATACTCGGCTATCTTTCTTAAAGTTATTTGGAAGCGTGCCACTGACTCCATTTTGATGTTGGAGACTTCGAACACGCCCTGGGATCCACCTGTATGGCCTTTGTCGTTTCTCTTGATCGTGGCGGTCGGAACGATGTTCTTGCAGGCGTTAGCGTCGTTTATCCGAACCACACAGGGTAACGATCCCTCTCTACCACAAAAATAACTCTTATTGACTAAAAAGAGAAACCAATTATGGACCCTGCGCTCCTTACCGTTCTGCTTTTCCTATCGGTGATCATCGTGTTGTTTTTCAGCGTGCCAATTGCCTTTGGAGTTGGCATTGTCTCACTGGCTTTCGGCTATTTTGTCTGGGGTCCTGCTTCGATCTTTATTCTGGGCAGTCAAGTTTACTCGGGGATGCAGAATACCTCTTTGGTTTCATTGCCGTTCTTTATGTTCATGGCATCGATACTTGTTCGAAGTGGTATTGCCGACGACCTTTATAGCGCAATGTATTTGATAATCGGCAAAGTTCGAGGCGGGTTGGCTATCGGGACAATTTTCGTCTGCGCTGGAATCGGCTGCATGTCAGGCGTCAGCGCGGTTGGTGTGATTACTTCAACCAAGATAGCTTTGCCTGCGATGTTAAGCCGGAACTATGATGAGAAAATCGCGTTGGGTGTCATTATGGTTGGTGGGGCACTTGGCCAGCTTTTTCCTCCAAGCATTCTTGCAATCGTCTTTAGCGGGTTATCAGGCGTTTCAGTGGGTAAAATGTTTGCGGTAGGCTTATCGACCGGTGCCGTGATGGTATTCTTTCTCGTTGCCTATATAGTTGTTCGCTGCTGGTTGGATAAAAATCTGTGCCCTGCGGCTGATGACAGTATGATGGGACATATCGAACCAAAAGAACGTGTGCGTATCTATTTGCGGACTGTGCCATCCGTTTTGGTCGTTTTTGCAGTTTTGGGATCCTTGTTCGCAGGCATTGCCACACCGACAGAAGCGGCTGCGATCGGGGCCGCAGCAAGTATGATCATCGCATTGATTTTGGGCACCATCGATCTGAAGCGTATTTTTGAAGCGGCGGTCGAGGCCGCCAAGCAAACGACAATGGTGTTGTGGATTGCCCTCAATTCATTGCTTCTGGTCTCTGTTTATTCAGGTATTGGTGGTGATGAGGTTGTGCGTGCCTTGATAGATAGCTTGGGAGTTTCACCGGGGGTCGTGATTGGGGTTATGCTTGCCACAATCTTTGTATTGGGATTTTTCGTCGACCCTATCGGTATTCTGTTTTTGGTCATGCCGGTGTTTTTGCCCGTACTGACTGCGCTTGATGTTAATATGGTTTGGATCGGTGCCCTCGTCATTCTGGTTTTGGAAACCGCGTATCTGACGCCACCATTCGGATATAACATATTTTTCCTGAAGTCAGTGGCACCGCCGTCCATTAGTTTGCGAACAATTTACGCCGCAGCGCCGGCTTTCGTTTTGATGCAACTGGTGACCGTCGCGGCGTGTTTTACGATGCCTGGAATTGTTCTTTGGATCATTAACTAGGAGACAACGAATGAAAGAAAGTGCAATTTACGATTATATAATCGTCGGCGCGGGCTCTTCCGGATGCGCTTTGGCGGAACGCCTAAGTCGAGATGCGACAGCACGTGTGGCACTGATCGAAGCGGGAAAGAGTGATAAATCCTTGCTCATCAGGATGCCTGCCGGGGTACGACTGCTCTATAATGGCGCGGCCTATAACTGGAAATTCTCGACCACGGCCCAGCCTGAGCTTGAGGCACGCAAAATTTATATACCGCGTGGCAAGGTGATCGGAGGATCGTCTTCCATCAATTCTATGATTGCTATCAAGGGTGCCCGTAGCGATTACGAAAAATGGGCGGCTGTTTCCTCTCCTGAGTGGGGGCCCGAAAACATGTATCGGGTTTTGCGTGAAATCGAAGATTGTAGCGCTCTACCCCTAGTGAGCCGTAACGGGCGCGGACAGGATGGGCCAATAAAGCTATCGCGGCGATTGACCGGCCATACCTTGTCCGAGGCCTATATTGAGGCTTGTGAGCAAGCGGGCATTGGGCAAAACGATGAAGGGTTCAACGGCGAAAATCAGGCGGGTGCTGGTTACTTTGATGTGAACATCGCGTATGGCAAACGCCATGGCGCGTCAATGTTCCTTAAGAAAGCGAGTGGTCGGAGCAACTTGACCGTTCTGTCCGGATTGCCAGTACGGCGGGTCCACCTAGAGAATGGTGCAGCTTGTGGTGTTGTAGTTAAAAAAGGCTCTGATGAAGTACTGCTCCGTGCCGATAGCGAAGTAATCTTAAGCGCGGGGTCAATTGGCACACCGCAGCTTTTGATGTTGTCCGGAATTGGGCCTTCGACGCATTTGCGCGAAACGGGGATAACCCCCATCATTGATGCTCCTGAGGTTGGTCAGAACCTGCGTGACCATCTGGATTGTTCAATACGTTGGGCGACGCAGGGCGTTGACACTTATACCAAATATTTTCGACCCTACGAGGGCCTTTGCCACAGCGCCCTAGCCGGCGCGCAATATCTTCTCAAAGGTACGGGAAGTGCTGCGACACAAGGGATTGAGGCGGGTGCCTTTTGGGGGACCGATCGTCCTGACCAAGCTGAATTTCAAACTCATCTTGTCTTGGCGTTAAAGTGGCCGCCGAAAGGAGAACAACATCCAAAGAACGGTTTTGCTTTGCGTGTTTGCCAGCTCAACCCACAAAGTGTTGGCGAAATCAGGCTAGCCTCCGCCGATCCGAATGATGCTCCGTTTATCGATCCGCGGTTTTTGTCCCATTCGAAGGATCTTGATATGCTGGCTGATGGCGTTACCCGTATGGTGGATGTCGTCGAAAGTGGAGCCATGCGGACATATCTAGATAAGGCGATTGATAAAGATGCATTAAGCACCGATCCCGAGGTGGTGCGTCGCTGGATCAGAAAAAACGCGGAAACCGTCTATCACCCCGTTGGCACATGTCGCATGGGTAACGATGATAGCTCTGTGGTTGATAGCGCCCTGCGGGTACGCGGCGTAGAAAACCTGCGTGTCGCGGATGCGTCGATCATGCCAACAATCCTGAGCGGAAATACCAATCTGAGCTGCATGGCTATTGGTTTGATTGCTGGCGAGACAATTCAGGCCAGTAGTTAACAGGAAGCTCCCCGGATTTTGACCGCTTACAACAGGTAGGGCACTCTAAATCTCCTGTTGTAGCCAAGACATGAAGGTAGGGAATAACGGATGGGTTTCAGTCGCTTTCGGTCGGATTACCGAAAAGGGGCAAACGATTGCTTTGTTATCACTGAATGCATGGGCAAGGCGGTTTGACGAGAATTCACGGTCCAGAAGGGCTTCGATTCCGATAGCTATTCCAAGCCCGCTCATGGCTGCTTCGTACATCATCGACGCGTTTTCAAACCATTGACCACGCTTTGTATCAACATGAATGCCATTTGCATTTGACCATCTTTCCCAATCTTTGGGCCGGGTTTCGCAATGTAAAAGTGCATTTTGCCAATCGGCAACATCGCTGATCAACGTATTAGGCGGGAGATAATCCGGCCGACATACCGGAACCAAATTCGTCTCAAACAACCGCGACGAAATATATCTTTGATCCTCTAAACTATCTGAAAGTATTGCGAGGTCGATGCCCATCTGTTCGAAATGAATCTCATGACTAAGAGTGGTGACAATCCGAAGTTGCGCGCCTGGATGAGATTGCAAATACCGTGACCAGCGGGGGACTAGCCAGCTGACGATGAAGCTGGGGTAGGCGCATATAACAAGGGGTCGATCGGCATTTTTTCCGACCAGATTATGTGTGGCCAAACTAATTTCATCAAAGACGTCGGCTAGACTATCAGCGTAATTCCGTCCTTCGTGGGTTA
>NZ_JBXWQW010000101.1:0-4916 GCF_059612585.1 Ruegeria sp. YKSF57
GGTCGAACGGAAAAACTTGGAACCTTCGAGTTTCGTGCACAGTGGGGCAAATTCCAAAAATCCATCGGTTTCGATCCCAATGCCCCCTCGACATGGGATGAATGAACCACCCTACCCTCTGCCAGTCAGTTGAGGCATAAGGCGGGTATCGAGTCGCAATTCATCAAGGGAACCAAACCCATGCACGACATCCGCGCCATTCGCGAAAATCCCGCCGCCTTCGACGCCGCTCTTGCGCGCCGTGGGGACGCGCCGGTGTCGTCGGACCTGTTGCGTCTTGATGAAGAGCGCCGCGCCAAGATCCTGGCGGCCGAGACCGCGCAGGCCGAACAGAACAAGGCCAGCAAGGACGTGGGTGCCGCCAAGGCGCGCGGGGACGAGGCCGAATTCGCGCGGCTGCGCACGCTGGTGGCCGAGAAAAAGGCCGAGATCGCGCGGATGCAAAACGAGGCCAAGGACCTTGACGCGCTGCTGAACGACCAGATGTCGCGCATCGCCAACCTGCCAGCGGACGACGTGCCGCAGGGGGCGGACGAGAACGACAATGTCGAGATCAACCGCTGGGGCACCCCGCGCGAAATGGGGTTTGCGCCCAAGGAGCATTTCGAGATCGAAGCGGTGCAGAACGGCATGGATTTCGAAACCGCCGCCAAACTCTCGGGCGCGCGCTTTGTGCTGCTGTCGGGCGGTGTTGCACGCATCCACCGGGCGCTGGCGCAGTTCATGCTGGACACGCATATCAACGAAAACGGCCTGACCGAGGTCAACGGCCCGGTTCTGGTGCTGTCGGAGATGATGCAGGGCACCGGCCAGTTGCCGAAATTCGGCGAAGACAGCTATCAGACCCGCGAGGGGTGGTGGCTGATCCCGACCTCCGAAGTGTCACTGACCAATATCGTCAGTGATTGCATTGTCGAGGAAAGCTATTTGCCGCGCCGCTATACCGCGCATTCGCTGTGCTTCCGCTCGGAGGCCGGATCGGCGGGCAAGGACACGCGCGGCATGCTGCGCCAGCACCAGTTCGAAAAGGTCGAGATGGTGTCGGTCACGCATCCCGACAAATCGGAAGAGGAACAGAAGCGCATGCTGCGCTGCGCCGAGGGGATTCTGGAAAAGCTGGGCATTCCCTATCGCACCGTGGTGCTGTGCACCGGCGACATGGGGTTCGGCGCGCGCCGTACCTATGACATCGAGGCGTGGCTGCCCGGGCAGGACACCTATCGCGAAATAAGTTCGGTCTCGACCTGCGGCGATTTTCAGGCGCGCCGGATGAATGCGCGCTTTCGCCCCGAAGGCGGCGGCAAGCCGGAATTCGTGCATACGCTGAACGGATCGGGTCTGGCCGTCGGGCGCTGTCTGATCGCGGTGCTGGAAAACGGCCAGAACGAGGATGGCACCGTCACCCTTCCCGAGGTTCTGGCCCCCTATCTGGGCGGCAAGCTGACGCTGCAGCTGGACGGCACGCTGGCATAAGAAAACCGGCGCCGCGGATCGCGGGGCCGGTTTCGACGGAACAAGGGGGAGGCGTTACTTCTTCCCCTTTTTCTTGTCCGTCTTGTCCTTCTTGTCTTTCTTTTTCTTGTCTTTTTTCTTTTTGTCCTTCTTGGCCTTGATCTTGTCCTTGGCCTTTTTGAACTTTGCCTCCATCTCGGCCTTTTTCCGGGCGGCCTTTTCGGCCTTGGCCTTTGCCTTGGCTTTCTTGCGGGCCTTGGCCTCGATCTTTTCGAGCTCGGCCGCTTCCTGCGCTGCCTTGCGGTCGGCCTCGGCCTTTTGAACCTCGCTCAGGACCACGACAGCGGCCGGTGCCGGGCGGCGGCTTTTGGCCTTGCTTGCCGCCGGTTTGCGACTACGCGTGGCACGCGCCAGTGGTTTCGCCGCGGGTTCGGATACGGCAAGTTCGCGGGCCGCGGCGATCAGGACGGGCGCGCGCGCCTTGCCGATGCCGGGCACCTTGATCAGTTGCTCGGGCGTCGCCTTGGCGAGCGCCGAGACGTTTTCGATACCGTGGTCCTTGAGGGCATTGGCCAGTGCCGCGCCAATGCCGCGTACGAGTGTGACCGGGCTCATTTCTGCTCCTTGTGTTGCCTGGGGCGCGCGTTTCAACATGTATCTATCAGGTTATCCGGCCGACGCCACCGGATCGGCCGAAGAGCTGTCGGGGAACGGCACGAGGCGCTTTGCGTCTTCGTCCCACAGCTTGAGATTCAGCGCCGCCACCGCCTCGGGGAACTTGATGCGGCGCGGGGTGTATTCGGGTGGCAGGTTGTAGTGGCAGGCGCGCAACCGGTAGGAGGGGATGCGCGCGTTGAAGTGGTGGATGTCATGCAGCGTGATGCAGGCCACCGACGCATCGAACCACCAGCCGAAATCCAGCGCCGAAGAGCCTTGCAGCGCGGCCAGTTGCGGGTCGAGATCGGGGCGGCGATCCCAGTACGTGTCCTCGAAATTGTGCTGCAGATAGACAAGGAACACCCCGAGCATGCCGCCGAGGAAGGAAAAGGCCAGCCACAGCAGAACGCCGGTTTTGCCTGTGGCCAGATACAGCAGGCCCAGCATCGCCACGATCGACAGGTTGTGCAGCACCACGCCCCGGACACCGAACCGGGTGGTGTTCTTGGGCCAGCGATAGCGGATGAAATAGGTGAACAGCGCCCCGATCGGCACCAGGAAGAACGGGTTGCGGTAGAGCCGGTAGAACAGGCGCGTCTTCCAGTCCGCCGCGTTCCATTCCCGCAGGGTCATGGTGTGGATCTCACCGGTTTCACGGTGTTCCAGGTTGCCGACGCCTACGTGATGCAGGTTGTGGTTCTGCTTCATCACCTCGAAAGGAGCAAAGGTGAAGGGCGACAGCACATGGCCGGCCAGTTCGTTTTGCCCGCGCGTCTTGAACAGGGAATGGTGGCCGCAATCGTGTTGCAGCACATAGAGGCGCACGGCGCAGAAGGCAAAGACGATTCCTGCGGGGATCATGACGACCCAATGATCCACGTACCGGATCGCCAGCGCGAGCGCGGTGAAATAGACCGCAAATGTGCCGAAATAGCTGAACCCGGCACGGCGGTTGTCCTGCACCGCGTATTGACGTGTGTAACTTCTCAGATCCATGCCGTACGCTCCCCACGATGGCTGGCCCAAACTGTGTTCAAAAATGGGTGCGGCCTGCAGGGATGCAAGCCGCGCGCAGAATCTTGTGCGCGCATTCATGCTAACGCCATAGGTCGAGCGTTGTCACCTACCTCGGTTAAAAATGCTGCGAATTGGCGCAGTTACGCCTTGCGATTGAGATGCTTGGCCAGCGCACCGGCGTTTTTCTTGCGCCGTCCCTTATAGGGGTTCTTGTCCCCCTGCCCGCGCAGGGTCAGACGGATCGGGGTGCCGGGCATGTCGAAATCGGCCCGCAACCCGTTGACCAGATAACGCGTATAGCTTTCCGGCATCTTGTCGGGGTGCGAGCACATCACCACGAAACCGGGCGGGCGAGTCTTGGCCTGGGTCATGTAGCGCAGCTTGATCCGCTTGCCTTGCGGCGCTGGCGGCGGGTGCTGTTCCAGCATGCCGGTCAGCCAGCGGTTCAGCGCCGCTGTCGGCACCCGGCGGTTCCAGACGTCATGTGCGCGCAGGATGGCGTCGTGCAGGCGATCAAGGCCCCTGCCGGTCTTTGCCGACACGGTGATCAGCGGCGCGCCGCGCAGTTGCGGCAACAGACGCTCGAACGCCTCTTTCAGCTCGCGCAGCTTGTCCTGCTTGTGGTCCTCGACATCCCATTTGTTGACGGCAACAACGACGGCGCGTCCTTCGCGTTCTGCCAGATCGGCAATGCGCAGATCCTGCTGTTCGAAGGGGATTGCCGCGTCGAGCAGAACCACCACCACCTCGGCAAATTTGACCGCGCGCAGGCCGTCAGAAACGGAAAGCTTTTCCAGCTTTTCCTGCACTTTCGCCTTTTTGCGCATACCGGCGGTATCGAAGATCCGCATCGGGGTGCCGTTCCAGTCGGTGCGCAGGGAAATCGCGTCGCGGGTGATCCCGGCCTCGGGTCCGGTCAGCAGGCGGTCTTCGCCGAGAATCTTGTTGATCAGGGTGGATTTACCCGCATTGGGGCGGCCCACCACGGCCACCTGCAGCGGTTTGGACGCGGTGATTGCCGGAACTGCGCCGTCTTCCGCATCGTCCTCGTCCAGATCCACGTCGGTTTCCGGCGCGTCCTCGGCGGCCTTCTCGGCCATCGCATCGGCCAGCGGCATGAGGTGCGTGTAAAGGTCGGTCATGCCCTCGCCATGCTCGCCCGACAGGCGGATCGGTTCGCCCAGCCCCAGACCGTAAGATTCGAGCACGCCCGCATCCGCCGCCGCACCTTCGGCCTTGTTGGCCGCGAGAATGACATGATCGCAGCGCTTGCGCAGGATGTCGGCAAAGATCTCGTCCACCGGCGTGACCCCGGCACGGGCGTCGATCAGGAACAGGCAGACATCGGCCATGTCCACCGCGCGCTCGGTCAGGCGGCGCATGCGGCCCTGCAGGCTGTCGTCGGTGGCATCCTCAAGCCCCGCCGTGTCGATCACGGTAAAGCGCAGATCGCCCAGGCGCGCCTCGCCCTCGCGCAGGTCGCGCGTGACGCCTGGCTGGTCGTCGACCAGCGCCAGCCGTTTGCCGACCAGGCGGTTGAACAGGGTGGATTTGCCCACATTCGGGCGCCCCACGATGGCGAGGGTCAGGGACATGTCACTTTACTTTCAAGACTCAGACGCGCCCTATAACGCGTCTGGCCGTCAACGGAAAGCGTGCAATTGGCCCTTGGTCGACACGACATAGAGCGTCTGCCCCGCCACGACGGGCGCGGTGGACGCCCCGCCCGGCAGTTCGATGCGGCTGGTCATGACGCCGTCTGCGGGATTGTAGAAGCGCAGATATCCATC
>NZ_JBXWQW010000102.1:0-4696 GCF_059612585.1 Ruegeria sp. YKSF57
ACTCGGGCGAGTGGTTCTTCCGTTTCGACATCTCTGATCTCCTTTTCGTCGAAGATCAGCAGACAACAAATCGTAGCTTACGTCAGTGTCCGAAATTCAGGGGGTAGCTCATGGCGGGTTTAAATCGTTCAGATCCGCTTCGGCTACTCTGGACGGTATTGAGGTTGCGAACATGATCCGAAAGCAGCAGTTCCTCAGCACTACGACATCTGGCTTTCGGAAATTTGCCGAGATCGCAGGATAGGTGTATCCAGTAAGTCGCTACTTTGGCCATTCTAAAAGTTTGCGACACTTCCACACATCCTGCTAATTCCGAAAGCGTCAATGGTCGAAAGTTTGCAACGGAACCCTCTCAACAAACTAAGAACTTGATCTTGCTTCAATCGATCCTAATGCTCGACAACATCTTAGTAACTTCAGATTGGCAATTGAAAGCTACCTATTGATCCTGATTAAGCGACTTGCAATTGTATCTGGTGTCTATGTCTATGCTGCGTCGAACGCACTGCTTTCCGGTGGCCTTGGTCCGGTGAGCCGGGACTATGGCATCACTGAATTTCAAGTCGGTATAATCCTAAGTCTCGGCGCGTTGGCTGTTGTACCCACAGCGCCCCTATGGGGCGTTTTGTCAGAGCGCGTGGGCCGCCGCTTCCTGGTTTTGACCGCTATTCCATTTATTTTGCTCAGTCCGTTGATAATGGCGCTGGTGTTTTCAAACATGTTGGTTCTGGCCACCAGCGCAACGGTCTATACGCTTGCAGTTGCCCGCACCGTAAAGGGTGTGTTCGGTGGGGCGCTCATTCCGTCGACGCTGGCGCTCATTGCCGACACTACAGACAGCAAGACGCGCGTCTCAGGCATGGGTCTTATGGGGGCTTCCGTCAGTTTGGGCGCACTCTCAGGGTCAATGCTGCTCTGGTTGACCGCCGAGCGGGGCATTGCTGTCGGCTTTTTTGCGCTTCTTCTGGCAGGCTTGTTTGCGTTTTTTCTGTCTTTGAAATTTCTTCCGACCTCGCAATTACATATCCCTCCAAGGACGAAAAAACCCATTCGATTGTCTCGTTTCTGGAAGTTCTTTGCGATCACGATGGCAGGCTTTGCTGGCTACACCATGGTTGTTCCTATCATCGGGTTGAAACTAATGGATGACCTGCTGGTGAACAGTACCGAGGCAATGAAATCCACAGGTTATGTTCTCGCAGGTGCAACTCTTTCGTTGACGATATCACAAGTATTTGTGGCAACACGAAAGGGATGGGATGCGCTTAGGTTGCTGCGGTCCGGCAGTATTGGCGCTTTGACCGGAATAGGGGTCATGATTCTGGCCGATGATGTGTTTATTCTGGCGATTGGCATGATCGCCGTTGGTGCTTCTCTGGGGACAGTCGCTCCTGGCGCGATGGGTGCGCTCAGTCTATCAGCCGACAAAACGGATCAAGGTCGAGTGGCGGGCTTTAATACGGCTTTTCGCGGAATAGGAATTGCGGCCGGGCCGGTTCTAGGCACTGCACTTTACAGTTTCGGTACAGACGCTCCACTTTGGGGCGCATTGGCGCTTGTGTTTTTTGTTGCGGTGTTGAGTTTGTCTTGCCAGAAACCCGATATTTGAGCCGCACAGCCGGAAAGAACCTTCCATTCTTTGAAAAAACTCTACCCGCGTTCACGCGGACCGCTCGCATCTCGTGAACACAGTTCACAGCAAGGCCAACAGCCCCTTGGGATTCGTTATGGTTACGCAGGCGCGTCCGAGCCAAAGCAGTTTTTTGCGTTCCAGTTCCGCAAGGCGAGAAGAAACAACACCGCGCGATAGGTTGGCCATGGTAGCGATTTCTCGGTGTGTGGCATCGACGATCGCTGGAACAGGAGGGTTGGGTTCATACAGCCCGGCCAACCTGGCCAAGACGGCAATAAGGCGTTCATGGCTTCCACGGCGCATGAGATCATGGGCAAAACCGATTGCCCTGTGATGGTTTTGGATCTGGTTCAACAACAGTCGACGCCAAATATCCGGGTAAGTCTCGGCAAAACTCACAAACTCGTTGCTTTTGACAACCAAAATGGTCGAAGGGCGCGTAGCATAAGCGCCGATATTACGTCTTTTTATTCCGGCCAGCCGTGCTGCTCCAATCCACACCCCAGGGTGCATCAGAAAGCTTTTTTCGATCACGTTTTCGGTTCCTGCCGACTCGATAGCAATCGAACCCGAGGCCAGCCCGAAGAGGTCTCTGGCAGGATCGTCGATGGAATAAAGTGGCTGCCCGGGGCCAAGCGTAACATGATGAGTAATGCTCAGGAACGCGCCCAACATTTCATCCGACAAGGTTGAAACCCAACCATGCTGCGAAAGATATTTTTTTGCGTCAGCGCTTGAGATGTGCATTCAATTCTGCCTTCTGTCCGAATTCGGACAAATAGATTTATTCTAATGGCTACAGTCAAGGGGCGAATCTGACATTTCAGACATAGGTTTGCGATTCTTTAGGGTGAATGATGTCTTCATTGGAACGGTTTTTTTCTTTCGGCTGGTTCAGGCGGCCTCCTGTGTTTTGGCAGTTTCACCGGGGCATTCAATGCCTCCAGTCCGGCTTGGGTCTGCGAAAATCTGCTGCCGCTCATGGTTCCAGACTGGCAGGCTGCGGGGGACTGACCCGAGTTGATTGGGGCGTTCTGACTGGCCCGGAATCGAAAGTGTGCCGATCCATCACCCATAGCTATTTGCCCACATAGTAAGGAACACCCGATGCAAAAAATTATTCCTTCTCTCGCTGCGACACTTTTTGCGATGGGCGTTTTTGCACAAGAAGCTCCGCCCGAAGCGTCCGATAGTGTTTTGAAGGGGCGCCCCTATTCCCCCTATGCCGACCGCGCGTTTCCGACGCGACCATTGTTCGGCGACACGCATGTCCACACCGCGTTGTCGGCTGATGCGGGAGGCGGTGGAACAACACTTTTGCCACGCGATAGCTATCGACTGGCCCGTGGTGAGCAGGTGATTTCGAACACCGGTCAACCTGTCAAACTCTCTCGTCCCCTGGATTTCTACATGGTCACGGATCATTCTGATGGGATGGGCGCCATTACTGACATTTTGTCCGGTGCGCCCAACATCATGGCCGATGAGCAAGGGCGGCAATTTCATGAAGCCTTTGCCAAAGGCGGACAAGCGGCCCGCATGGCGGCTCAGGAACTCACAAAACAGTTTGCACAAGGCACAATTTCGTCCGAACTCAACTACCAGCCCGGCAATCCGGCTTACAAGCGGGTCTGGGATGATATCATTGCCGCAGCGGAAGAGTTCAACGACCCCGGTGTCTTTACCACCTTCATCGCGTTTGAATGGACCTCATTGGTCTCGGGCAACAATCTGCACCGCAACGTCATTTTTCGAGACGGGCCCGAACGCGCAGGTCAGATTGTACCTTACACCACAACACCGCCAATGGGGTCGAGCAATCCGCGTGACCTCTGGGCTTGGCTCGAGAACTACGAAACGGTCACGGGTGGCGATGTCACCGCAATTCCGCATAACGGCAACCTTTCCAGCGGCATGATGTTCCCGCTGGTCGATGATTTTGCCGATGGTGCACCACTCGATCCGGCATATGCGGAAGCACGCCAAAAGTGGGAACGGCTTTATGAATGGACTCAGTTCAAAGGGGATGGCGAAGCGCATCCCATGCTATCGCCCGAGGACGAGTTTGCCAACTTCGAGACATGGGATTATGGCAATCTCGACGCGACGGTTCGAAAAACGCCCGAGATGCTGCCGGGTGAATATGCAAGGTCTGGTTTGTTGCGTGGGCTGGAACTGGGCGCTGTACTTGGGTCCAACCCCTACAAGTTTGGTGCCGACGGCGCGACGGATACGCATACCGGCCTGACCACGGCGCAGGAAAACAACTTTTATGGAAAATTTACCGCCTATGAACCCAACGGTGAACGGGCGGCGCATGTCGGAAGGACATATCCGAACGGCGATGTTGCGTACGACTCGTCCATCTATTCAGCCGCGGGTTTGACCGCTGTCTGGGCCACGGAAAACACTCGTGGTGCGATCTTTGATGCCATGGAGCGGCGCGAAACCTACGCGACGACCGGATCGCGCCTATCCGTAAGGTTCTTTGGTGGCGATTATGAAGCCGACGCGATGAACCGTCGTGATCTGGCTCAGGTCGGCTACTATGGCGGGGTCCCCATGGGTGGTGATCTTGCCGCGCCTGCGGACGGCGAAGCGCCTGACTTCCTCGTCTATTCTCTGCGTGATCCGTCGGGTGCAAATCTTGACCGAGTGCAGATCATCAAGGGTTGGATCGATGCTGAATCCGGCGAGGCCATGGAAAAGGTCTATGATGTTGCGTGGGGGGGTGACCGGTCTCCGGATGAGAACGGAAAACTGCCGCCGGTTGGCAATACCGTCGACCTGTCGGTTCCGTCCTGGACAAACACCATCGGTGCGCCCGAGCTTGGTGCCGTCTGGACCGACCCGGATTTCGACCCGGCAGAACCCGCATTCTATTATGCCCGGGTCATCGAAATCCCCACCCCACGCTGGACGGCTTATGACGCCGCAAAGTTCGGCGTTCAAATGGCGACTGGTGTTCCGATGATCACGCAGGACCGCGCCTACACCTCACCCATTTGGTACACGCCCAAGAATTAAGGAGTTCGTTTGCAATGAAAAAGCTCATTCCGATTG
>NZ_JBXWQW010000103.1:0-4059 GCF_059612585.1 Ruegeria sp. YKSF57
GTTTACGACGAGCGAGTTGTATTCTGACATCCCCGTGCTCGCGTAAGTCTGCATGCGCCATTCAACATCGGCTGCTGACGCCTGTAAGGGGCCAAAAGTCAACGCAGCTGCAAAGGCTGACAGCGCTATTGATTTCAACTTGGTTTTCATTTTTCTCTCCCTGTTTGATTTTAGTCTTATTTTGATATGACGCACAACGCGTCAGATCCTATCCTCCGATCGTTTGTTGAGTGACAAATTTTGTTGCCAAAAACTGGGCGACGGCCTCCGCTCCGCCTTCTGTACCCACTCCGGAATCTCCGATCCCACCAAAGGGAACCTCGGGCAAAGCCAATCCTAGATGATTGATGCTCACCATACCGGCCGCAATCCCCTTGCCCAGCTTTGCAACTGTCGCGGCACTTCCGGCGAAAGCATACGATGCTAGCCCGAATTCAAGACGGTTTGCTTCCTCCAGCGCTTCATCCAGAGTGTTGAATGGATTGATCAAAGCAACTGGACCAAACGGTTCTTCATTCATAATACGCGCAGCAATCGGGACATTTGTGAGAACTGTTGGTGCATAGAAGAACCCTTTGTTGGCGATACGATTTCCACCTGTGCAAAGCTTGGCGCCTAGTGACACTGCCTCATCCACCAACTCGGAAACTGAATCGACCCGCTTGCGATTGATAAGCGGCCCCATTTCTGTTGCGGGATCAAGCCCATCGCCAACGACCAACTCTGCGCATTGTTTGACAAACTTTTCAACAAAACGATCGAAGACCTTCTGTTGAACCAGGAAGCGCGTAGGCGACGTGCAGACCTGTCCGCCGTTCCGGAACTTTTGAAGCACCATGAATTTCACAGCAGCCTCGATATCGGCATCTTCAGCAACAATAACGGGTGCGTGGCCTCCGAGCTCCAGCGTCATGCGTTTCATATGGCTTGCAGCCATAGCCCCAATTTGCCGCCCGACCTGTGTCGATCCTGTAAAGCTGATTTTACGGATCACACGATGCGGTATCAGATGGCCAGAAATCATTGGTGGATCGCCATAAACCAAATTGATTGTATTCCCCGGCACGCCTGCGTCAACAAAGGCACGCACAAGTTCAGCAGGTGAGCCGGGCGTATCTTCCGGCCCCTTCAGCACAAAGGAACAACCCGCCGCCAAACCCGCTGCCAGCTTGCGCACACATTGATTGATGGGAAAATTCCACGGCGCAAATGCCGCTACTGGCCCGACTGGCTCGCGTAACGTGAGCTGAAGCACTTCGGCATTGCGCGCAGGAATAACCAACCCGTATGTCCGGCGCGCCTCTTCAGCGCTCCATTCTATGAATTCGGCACCGGCTAGAACTTCGGCCTTGGCCTGCGCCAATGGCTTCCCTTGCTCTAGCGTTAATATCCCGGCGATCATGTCAGCGCGCTCACGCAGAATAATCGCGGCATTTCGCAATATATTCGAGCGGGTATAAGCTGACATAGCCCCCCACTCCTCAAACCCAAGCTGCGCGGATTCCAGAGCGGCATCCAAATCACTTTTAGTTGCGACAGCTACTTTACCTATCATTTGTTCGGTAGCGGGATTCAAAACATCCAGGGCCAAACCTTCGCCGCCCGGACACCACTTGCCGCCAATAAAATGCTGAACCTCTGAATAGCTCATATTTTACAAATTCCCAATTGAGGTCGCTTCAACAACAGTTTATTTTTCTCACGCATATTTTGCACTCCAACTTAGACCATCTGATCGAATGGTAGGTCTATAGGACTGGTCTAAAAGTTGTGCTCCCATACAACTTCCAATCAGCTCGGCGATTACAGCATCAGTCTCAAATGGCCCTCGTCCGATCTTGACCACTCACTGATGACTTCATATCACAGCGAAAAGCTGACTAAGTTTGCAAGCTCTCACTACTTCTCGCAGCTGACAAACGAGTAAATATTAACCCTTGAGCAACTTTATGTTACCTACGCTGATAGTCTCTTGGTCCCGCATTCCCCAAGTAGCGCGCTGATTTCGCTGTCCTGAACTTTGTATTACTTATATAAAACATGGTGTTGATGACTGCGAGGGCAGTGTCCCATCGGATGGTGTAAGAGGCCGCGCGCGGCGCTTGATGAAGCACCGGCGCATCTCGTTCGCGTTGCAGGGCTTTGTCAGGTTGCTGATGTCAGGCTGAGTTTATTGGTGACGGCGAAGGTCACGCAGTCAATTCGTTGGAATAACCGGTCCACAGCGAGAGTGCGTCGTTCCTAGCGTGGCGGTAAGATTCTGCGGACAGGCGGTGGCGCTTCGGGCGAAACAGACTGGTGGCCTGATCATGCACAGATAGAAACTGCTGTGCTTGGCGCGGGGATTTAAACCGACCCATGATCTTCTCGCGTCTTCGTGTATGCCGGTGGGAGGCCTCGCTTCGGTTGTTCAGATGGGGTGGTTGCCGTCCTCCCCAAACGGCATCGAATTGTGCCAGGATCGTGGTGTTCAACGTCACGAAAAGGAAAGGACGGCAAATGAAAGATACAATGATCGGCGTGGACCTGGCAAAGAACGTTTTTCAGCTTCACGCAGCCAGCATGACCGGACACCTGAAATTTCGTAAGAAGCTGTCCCGTCCACAGTTTAGGGAGTTTATTTCTGCGCAACCGCCGGCCGTCCTCGTCATGGAGGCATCTGGCAGTGCCAATTACTGGGCTCGCGAGTTGACCCGCTTGGGCCACGAGGTGAAGCTGATCGCGCCGCAATACGTGAAACCGTTTGTGAAGCGCCAGAAAAACGATGCTACCGACGCGGAAGCTATCGTCATCGCGGCGCAACGGCCGGAGATGAGGTTTGTTCCGCCCAAGTCCGAGAACCAACAGGCCCGCGCGATCCTGTTCCGGAGCCGGGAGCGTTTGGTGAATCAACGCACCGAGCTGGTAAATGGTCTGCGATCAGTCCTTTACGAGTTCGGGCATACAATCCCGCAGGGCATCGGAAACTTAAGCCGCGGGAATGAGATTCTGGAGGATCCGAATTGCGATCTTCCAGACCTGGTCCGCCAGGAGTGTCGAGACCTTTTCGAGCTGATTGAAGAGATCACTGTACGGATCGACGCCAAGTTGAAACGGATCAAAGCTTTGTCCACCGAGACAGATACGGCCAAACGTCTTCAGACGATGCCCGGCGTTGGTCCGTTAAGCGCCCTCGCCATTGAGGCCTTTGCTCCACCACTGGAGACATTCAACTCAGGCCGCGACTTTGCTGCCTGGCTCGGTCTCGTGCCGCGGCAACATTCATCAGGAGGAAAGCCTCGTCTGGGGCGCATGTCGAAGGCGGGCCAGCCTGACATCAGAAGGCTTCTGATCATCGGTGCGATGTCGCGTTTGAGTTGGTTAGGCCGAAAATCCATTCCCAAAGGGTCCTGGCTGGAACGCATGCTCGCGCGCAAACCCAAGATGCTGGTCGCAGTTGCGCTGGCCAACAAGATGGCCCGCGCC
The DNA here is from genome assembly GCF_059612585.1 of Ruegeria sp. YKSF57. Classification (NCBI taxonomy): domain Bacteria; kingdom Pseudomonadati; phylum Pseudomonadota; class Alphaproteobacteria; order Rhodobacterales; family Roseobacteraceae; genus Ruegeria; species Ruegeria sp. YKSF57. The sequence goes on from NZ_JBXWQW010000103.1 coordinate 3,466, forward strand.
CTATGGGCCATGCAAACAAAGAAGGAAAATTATAGGGATCCGACGCAGACCGTCGCTGCATGAACACGGTGCAGCACAGGATGGATCAACGTCGGTGAAGGAGGTGTGAGAAGTCAATGACCTGAATGGGCAGAATGATCGAACAGATCTGGATCGGTAGAACCAGGATAAGGGAAAGAGCACCAAAGCTCGATGTTTAGGTCTGGACCTGATCCGCAGATCACCATCCCGGCCCGCGGCTTCTGAAAGCGCCGCGTTCAAAGGCCTGACAGAAGCTCGCACTCGATCACCAGTTCAGTTTACACGGTTTGAAAAACTTCTTGCATCACGGACGGCAACCACAGAAGCCCTTGTGCGACCAGTGACCCAGCCCGGGCACGAGCTCTCGCTTAGCCGTTCCATATGAGCGAAGCTTGTCCGTCACCAGCACACGGGGTTGGCCCCAACGTTTCATCAGTTTGCGGAGAAATCGGCGGGCCGCGGCCTTGTTGCGTCGGGACTGGATCAGGATTTCGAGCACGTCGCCCTTGGCGTCGACGGCCCGCCAAAGCCAGTGGCTTCGTCCCTTGATTTGGATAACGACTTCATCGAGAT
>NZ_JBXWQW010000104.1:0-4088 GCF_059612585.1 Ruegeria sp. YKSF57
GCGACGTTGTGGAATGCTTTGAGTTGGCTGTATCCCATGGGTTTGGTTTTGTTTGGATGTATAGGTTTGTTTTATTGTTTGATCGTTTTTATCAATTTTTCACAATGGTTTTGTTGGGGCAATAGTTTCTGCGATGTTTCTTTTGGAGACCGCGTCATGAGCACGCCCGCGCCCGAGATTGAAGCCCCCCGGCTGGGGGAGCCGTATTTGTTGACCCCCGGTCCGCTGACCACGTCCTGGCCGGTCAAGCAGGCGATGCTGCGGGACTGGGGCAGCTGGGATGACGATTTCCGGGCGATGACGCGGGAGCTGCGCGCCGGTCTTCTGGCGCTGCTGGGCGAGGGGGGCGAGGAGTTCGACTGCGTGCCGATGCAGGGTTCGGGCAGTTTCGCGGTCGAGGCGATGCTGGGCTCGTTCATTCCGCGGGATGGCAAGGCGCTGGTTCTGGCCAACGGCGCCTATGGGCTGCGTTCGGCGCTGACGCTGAAGTATCTGGGGCGCGATCACGTGGTTCTGGACAAGGGCGATTACCTGCCGCCGCGCGGGCCGGAAGTGGCGCGCATCCTGGCCGAGGATCCGGCGATCAGCCATGTGGTGGCGATCCATTGCGAGACCTCGTCGGGCATCCTGAACCCGGTCGAGGAGATTTCCGAGGCGGTTTATGGGGCGGGGCGCAAGCTGTTGATCGATTCGATGTCGGCCTTTGGCGCGATCGATCTGAAGCCGTCCGGGATCCGCTATGAGGCGATGGTGTCCTCGGCCAACAAATGCATCGAGGGGGTGCCGGGGTTCGGCTTTGTCATCGCCCGCAGGGAGGCGCTGGCGGCGGCCGAGGGCAACAGCCATTCGCTTTGCCTGGATGTGCACGCGCAATGGGCGCACATGAACAGGACCGGGCAGTGGCGGTTCACGCCGCCCACCCATGTGGTGGCCGCGTTTCTTGAGGCGCTGAGGGCGCATGCCGCCGAGGGCGGGGTTGCCGGGCGCGGCGCGCGCTATGGGCGCAACCGCGACGTGATGGTGGCGGGGATGCGCGAGCTGGGCTTCGAGACCTTGCTGGACAGTCGCTGGCTGAGCCCGATCATCGTCACCTTCTTCTGCCCGGCGGATGCGAATTTCGTCTTTGGCCGGTTTTACGAGCTGATGAAGGACAAGGGGTTCATCATCTATCCGGGCAAGTTGACGGTTGTGGACAGTTTCCGCATCGGCTGCATCGGGCAGATGGACGAGCACGTGATGCGGCGGGTCGTGGCCGCCGCCAGGGAAACGCTGGCCGAGATGGGGGTTGCAAGCGCCGCCCCTCCGGCCGCCGCACTGCAAGAGCGCGCCAAGCTGGCCGCCTGAAGAAGATCGAGGAAAGCAAGAGATGACCATTCATACCCCCGTCGAAGCGAATGCGCGGGTCTATCCGACGCCGAAAGTGCCCGCGATTGCCATCTGCCTGGATGGGTGCGAGCCGGAATATCTGGACGTGGCGATTGCCAGGGGGCTGATGCCCAATCTCAAGCGGATGCGCGAGGCGGGCACCGACCGGCTGGCGCATTCGGTGATCCCGTCGTTTACCAATCCCAACAACCTCAGCATCGCCACCGGCCGTCCGCCAAGCGTGCACGGCATCTGCGGCAACTACCTGATCGATCCGGACAGCGGCGAAGAGGTGATGATGAACGACGTGCGCTTCCTGCGCGCGCCGACGATCTTTTCGCAGTTCTACGAGGCGGGTTACCGCGTGGCGATGGTGACCGCCAAGGACAAGCTGCGCGCGCTTCTGGGCTCGGGGCTGAAGTTCGACGAGGGCAGGGCGGTGGCGTTTTCGTCGGAACGCGCGGGCGAGACCACGCTGGCCGGGCACGGCATCGACAATGCCAGCGCCTGGCTGGGCATGCCGGTTCCGGACGTCTATTCGGCGGAGCTCAGCGAGTTTGTCTTTGCCGCCGGGGTCAAGCTTCTGAAAGAGTTCAAACCCGACGTGATGTACCTGTCGACCACCGATTACATCCAGCACAAGTTCGCCCCTGACCAGCAGGGTGCACTGGATTTCCATGCCATGTTCGACCGCTACCTGGGCGAGCTGGACGCGCTGGGGGCGGCCATCGTGGTGACCGCCGATCACGGCATGAAGCCCAAGCATCACGCTGACGGCTCGCCCAACGTGATCTATGCGCAGGACCTGCTGGACGAGTGGCTGGGAGAGGGCGCGGCGCGGGTGATCCTGCCGATCACCGATCCTTATGTGGTCCATCACGGCGCGCTGGGATCGTTCGCCACCGCCTATCTGCCCGAAGGCGCCGACCAGGCCGACATCATGGCGCGGCTTGAGGCGCGCGACGAGCTGATCCTGGTCATCGACAAGGCGGAGGCGATCCGGCGGTTCGAGCTGCCGGGCGACCGGATCGGCGACATCGTGATGATCTCGGGCGAGAACATCTGCATCGGCACCTCGGAGCATCGCCACGACCTGGCGGCGCTGAAGGAGCCGCTGCGCAGCCACGGCGGGTTGACCGAGCAGGAAGTGCCCTTCATCGTCAACCGCCGGATCGAGCTGCCGGACGCGCCGGTTCTGCGCAACTTCGATGCCTTCTTCTATGCCACGACAGCCGCGGCGGTATAAGCTATGAAAGACCAGACCATGTCCAATACCCGGATCCGCAACGAGGGAATGCGCATCGGCGGTGAGATCGTCTTTACCGACGAGACCGTGCCGGTCCACTATCCCTATACCAACGAGGTGGTCGGCTATGTCCCTGCCGGCACCGCGGAACACGCCCGCAAGGCATTCGAGATCGCGGCGAATTACACCCCGAAACTGACCCGGTACGAGCGCAGCCGGATCCTGCAGCGCGCGGGCGAGCTGATCGGCGAGCGGCGCGACTATCTGGCCAAATGGCTGGTGCTGGAGCTGGGCATCTGCCACCAGCACGCGATCTACGAGACCAAGCGCGCGCAGGATGTCTATCAGTTTGCCGCCGCAGAGGCGCTGAAGGACGATGGCGAGATCTTTTCCTGCGATCTCACCCACAACGGCAAGGCGCGCAAGATCTTCACCATGCGCGAGCCGGTGAACGCAATCTCCGCGATCACGCCGTTCAACCACCCGCTCAACATGGTCAGCCACAAGATCGCGCCGTCGATCGCCACCAACAACTGCATGGTCTGCAAGCCGACCGAGCTGACACCGCTGACCGCGCTGACGCTGGCCGACATCCTGTACGAGGCCGGGCTGCCGCCCGAGATGTTCCAGGTGGTCACCGGCTGGCCCGGCGATATCGGCGACGAGATGATCACCAACGGGCATATTGACATCATCACCTTCACCGGCGGCGTGCCGGTGGGCAAGATGATCGCCGAAAAGGCCGCCTACAAGCGCTCCGCGCTGGAGTTGGGGGGCAACGACCCGCTGATCGTGCTGAACGATCTTTCCGATGCCGACCTGGACAAGGCCGCCACCATCGCCGTGGCCGGGGCCACCGGCAATTCCGGCCAGCGCTGCACCGCGATCAAGCGCATCCTGGTACAGGAAAGCGTGGCCGACCGCTTTGTGCCGCTGGTGCTGGAGAAGGCGCGCGCGATCAAATTCGGCGACCCGCAGGATCCCGAAACGGAACTGGGCTGCGTCATCCACGACAAGGCCGCCGAGCTGTTCGAGAACCGCGTCCTGATGGCCGCGGCCGCGGGCGCCGAGATCCTCTATCACCCGCCGCGCCAGGGCGCGCTGCTGCCGCCCATCGTGGTCGACCGCGTGCCCCATGACAGCGAACTGGTGATGGAGGAAACCTTTGGCCCCATCATCCCGATCGTGCGGGTTCCCGACAATGACGACGAGGTGATGAGGATCTCGAACTCCACCCAGTTCGGCCTCAGCTCGGGCGTCTGCACCAACGACCTGAACCGCGCGATCGCATTTATCAACGGCCTCAACGTGGGTACCTGCAACATCTGGGAACAACCCGGATACCGCATCGAAATGTCCCCCTTCGGCGGCATCAAGGACAGCGGAAACGGCGTAAAAGAAGGCGTCATCGAAGCCATGAAGTTCTTCACAAACGTCAAAACATACTCCCTGCCATGGCCAACATGATAAACTGGGA
>NZ_JBXWQW010000105.1:0-3684 GCF_059612585.1 Ruegeria sp. YKSF57
TCCCCGATCAACCACCCCCAGGACGTCATCTGGATCGTCGCCATGGGGGCATTCGGCGGCACCGCCGTCTTGTGTCTTGTGGTCTCGTACCGGATGACAGAGCAAAGCAATCTGGCCCCGTTCAGCTATTTCGGCATCCCCTTTGCCTTTGTCGCGGGATGGCTGGTGTTTGATGAAACACCGTGGTCAGACCTGTTTCCCGGGGCGCTGTTCATTGTCGGCGGAGGTTTGATGGTGATCTGGCGCGAGCGACGCTTGCGCCGCAAACCCGTTAACCACTAGACCACGACCTTGATCGGTTCCTGCCGGCCCACGTCGAACACCCGCTTGTAGCGCTCGATCTCGGCCTTGGGACCCATCGCCTTTTCTGGATTGTCCGACAGTTTCACCGTCGGGTGGCCATTGGCCGAAACCGCCTTGCAAACCAGAGAGAACGGGGCAAGCCGGTCGCCGGAAACTAAACCGCGAAAATCGTTGGTCAGCAACGTCCCCCAACCGAACGAGACATTGGCCCGCCCGGTAAAACGGGCGTGCAATTCGATAATCTTGTCTACGTCCAGGCCATCCGAAAAAATGATCCGCTTTTTTGTCGGATCCTCGCCGCGTGATTTCCACCAATCGATGGCAATTTCCGCGCCCTTGGCCGGATCACCGCTGTCGATTCGGATACCGGTCCATCCCGCCAGCCAGTCGGGGGCGCGTTCCAGAAACCCCTTGGTGCCATAAGTGTCCGGCAAGATGATCCGCAGATTACCCTCATGCTCGTCATGCCAGTCGCTTAGCACGTCATAAGGGGCCTGCGCCAAGGCCGCGTCATCTTGGGCCAAGGCGCAATACACCATCGGCAATTCGTGTGCGTTCGTGCCGATTGCCTCGACTTCGCGGCGCATCGCGATAAGACAGTTGGATGTGCCGGTAAAGGATTTACCCAAGCCTTCGATCATTGCCTGAACACACCAGTCCTGCCACAAAAAGGAATGGCGGCGGCGGGTGCCAAAATCGGCAATTCCAAGCCCTTTGATCTCTCTCAAACGCTCAATCTTTTCCCAGACGCGGGTCATGGCGCGGGCATAGAGCACCTGCAATTCGAAACGGCGCATATCGTTCAACACTGCCCGCGAGCGCAGTTCCATCAGGACAGCCAGCGCAGGGATTTCCCAAAGCATGACCTCGTGCCACTTGCCCTCAAAGGTCAGTTCGTACTGGTCGCCTTTGCGTTCAAGGTGATAGGGCGGCAAACGCAGGTTTTCGAACCATTCCATGAAATCCGGGCGGAACATCTGACGCTTGCCATAAAACGTATTGCCACGCAGCCAGGTGCTTTCGCCCCGGCTGAGACTGAGCGAGCGGATATGATCCAGTTGCTCGCGCAACTCGCCCTCGTCGATCAGATTGGCCAATGGAACGTGAGTCGACCGGTTGATCAGCGAAAACTCCACATTTGTTTGTGGCTTGTTTCGAAACACTGACTGACACATCAATAGTTTGTAGAAATCCGTGTCGATCAAAGACCGCACAATCGGATCAATTTTCCACTTGTGATTGTAGACGCGTGTCGCGATATCAATCATAGGGCGCTCCTATTCCGCAAATACTTAGAACAAGCGACAATGAGATTGGCAAGAGCGCCCTGATACATGACAATATCCCAGTTGTGTCATAGTCCGGGCGCAAATGGTTTTGATGATTTCCCGGTGTTGGGTAAAAGGTGAAAATTGAGTGTTGTGATGGCTCTCAGGTACGATTTCGACATATTTACGATTATGCCGGATGAGGTATTCGAGAACGAACAGTTCGTGGAATTGTTGAGTCAGACTGGCATCGACAAAAATTCGGCGCACAACAAGATCGCGCTGTTCCGCGATGTGAAAACCGCCGATGCATTGCGCGGTGCCTCGCCCAAAGTGCGGCAGTTGTTTCTGGATTCCGGATTCGGGCTGAATACGTATGACAGCGGCGTGCCCGACGGGTTCTATCCGGCGCGGGATCAATCTGCGCGCAATTACATCCTCAGAAGATTCGTCCGCAACGTCAAATCGACTTCGCTGAAGGGCGAGTATTGCGGCGATTTCGATTTTTCAGAATTCATGGACCACCTTTTGCTGGCGCGTCCCTTGCCGGGGGGGCCGGAAAGAAAACGAACGCCTGCTCGACTTGCCAGCAAGAACACGCCTCCGCAACGCCAGTCGCCGATTGCACGTATCGGATTCGCCATCGGGGTCGCGGTACTGGTTCTGGTGGTCGCCAAATTGCTGGGCGCGGTGATGCAGCGTTAAGGCCCCGTTGATCGCGACTTCTGGCGCGAACGCCGCGTCAACGGCCGCCAGCACCATTCCCCGCGAGACGTCCGAAAACCGATCCGTTGATCAACCCTGTTCCGCCCGGATAGTTGAAGAAAAACACGCCGCCGACCAGTTCACCAGCGGCGAAAAGTCCGGGAATCGGGGCAAGATCATTGTCCAGAACCTGGGCCGTTTCCGGGTCAATGCGCAGGCCGCCAAAGGTGAAGGTAATGCCACAACCGACCTGATACGCTTCGAACGGACCCTGATCGATTGTGTTAGCCCAATTCGATTTCGGCACAGCCAAACCCCTGGTTCCGCGTCCATCCTTTACGTTGGGATCGAATGGCGTGTCGGCATCGACCGAGGCGTTGTAGGTTTCCATCTCGTCAAGGAACGCCCGCGTGTCAACGCCCTCCATCTTTTGCGCCAAATCCTCCAGCGTCGGGGCCACCACCTTGGTTACCCGCTTTATGCGATACTCGTCGCGCAGCAGATGCGTGACCTTTGCGTCAAAAATCTGCCAGGCAAACTGATCGGGCTGTTCGAGGATCACCCGGCCGTATTTGGCGTAAGTATAGTTTCGAAAATCCGCGCCTTCGTCGACAAAGCGCCGACCCGTGGCATTGACCATGATCCCCCAGGGATAGGAATGTTTCTGGAACCCGTCGCCAACATCCAGATCCCCGAACTCCGGTGCGTTGTAGTCCCAGCCGACCGCATGGCACCCCGACCAGTTGCCATAGGTTGACGCACCGATTTCCATCGCCATCTTGATGCCTTCACCAGTGTTGAAGCGCGAACCGCGCACGCGGGCCATTTCCCAGCCCGGCCCAAGATAGCGTGTGCGCATTTCGGTGCTGGCCTGAAACCCACCCGAGGCCAATATGACCGAGCGGGCCTTCAATTCGAACACCTCTCCCCTGTGGCGTACCTTGACGCCGGTCACCGCATGCCCGTCGGTGACCAGCGACAGTGCTCGCGTTTCATAGCGGATTTCAACACCCGCAGCGCGTGCAATGGTCGCGTGCGCATCGACCAGCCCCGGACCGCCGCCCCAAGCCTCCAGCGTCAGCCCGCCCCAGAACTTGAAGCGTCCGTCCACCTTGAACGCCTGACGACCGTAAATGGGCATGAAGCGGATGCCCTTGTCTCGCATCCAGAACATGGTCTCGCGCGAGGTGGTGACCAGCCTTTCGCATAGTGCCGGATCGGTGCGAAAACGGGTGACCCTGAACATGTCGTCAAAGAACTGATCCGTCGTATAGGTTCCGAAATCGGTTATGGCGGTCTGATCTTCGGAAAGGTCCGGACATAGCGCGCGAATATCGTCCACCCCGTCATAGGCGAACCGGATGGCGCCAGCGGTGTAGCGTGAATTGCCGCCATTCTCGCCCTCGGG
>NZ_JBXWQW010000106.1:0-3367 GCF_059612585.1 Ruegeria sp. YKSF57
GTGATCGAAAGCTTCGTGGCAAAGGGCGCCGGCAAATTCGATACCGGACGGTCTTCGGTGACATCGCCGTTGAAAGTCCGCGCTTCTATTCCTGCCAGTGCCACAATGGTCCAGCCAAAACTTTCAGTCCTCTGAACGAACTTTTGCCCGACCATATCGCCCCGGAGTTGCTCTGGCTTGAGACGAAATGGGCTTCGCTTGTATCTTTCGGGGTCACGACTAACCTGCTGAAAGATGTCCTGCCGATTGATATGAGGCTAAATCCAGACACCATCCGCAGACATCTGGGGCGTGTGGCCACGCGGATGGAGGCCGAACTTTCTGATGAGCGTTACAGTTTCATTGAAACCAGTCCCCACCAGCGCGCCCAGCTTCCCAACCCTGAGGGCCAAATCACCGTCGGTATCGACGGTGGCTATGTTCGGTCTCGCGACGCGGGTCAGTCGCATTTCGAGGTCACCGTCGGCAAATCCATCCCCACAGATCGCCCGAGCCGCTATCTTGGGCTTGTCCAAAGTCATGATGACAAGCCCAAGCGGCGACTGCATGAAGTTTTGAAGGATCAGGGTTGGCAGGAAAACCATCCAGTGACATTCATGACTGACGGTGGAGACACCGTCATCCACATGGCGCGACACATGGCACCTTCCTCTGAGCATATCCTGGATTGGTTCCACATCACCATGCGCATCACCGTCATGCAGCAATACGTCAAAGGGCTTGCGCATCACAATCCCGCAGAGGCCGAAGCCATTGCCCGCCTGCTGCGCCAGATCAAAGGGTTCCTTTGGAATGGCAACCTTCACAATGGTCAGGCAGCGATCGAAGACCTTGTCATCGATCTGGAAGTTGTCGAGACGGACTATGCCAGCATCAAGGCACTTCGGAAGGCGGCGTCCGAGTTCGAGACCTACATCGCCAACAACGCCTTGATGATCCCGAACTATGCGGAAAGACGACGGTACGGTGAACGCGTTTCAACCGGCTTTGTCGAAAGCACCGTCAACACCGTTGTTGGAAAGCGCTTCGGCAAGCGGCAGCAAATGCGCTGGTCAAAACGAGGCGCGCACCTCATGCTGCAAACCCGAACCAGAGCCCTCGATGGCACCCTGCGCGCCAAGTTCGAGCAATGGCATCCGGCGTTGAAGCCTTCGTCCGAAACCGAAATGGCTGCATGATTGCCCCACACTTTACGGTACTCTCCCAGGACAAGGGGATACGTGCCTGCATCCCAGGCCGGAAGAAACGCAAGACGGCGATCAAATACGATAAGCGGAGATACAAGCGGCGTAACCGCATCGAGATCATGTTCGGCAGGCTCAAGGACTGGAGGCGCGTCGCGACCCGCTATGACCGATGCCCCAAGGTGTTCCTCTCAGCCATCGCCCTCGCGGCTCTCGTCATCTATTGGTTATGAATCCTGACCCTAGGTAGACCTGCAGTCTTTTGCTTGATAGGGGTAGGGCGCATAAAGCCCGCGGAATCGAATTGGACCCGATCAGCGAACGAACCATCTTGGCCCGCGGCGTGCGAAAAGCTGCAACTTGAGGCCTGACACACGACCGCAATCAATCTTGTCCAGACAGATCAGAAAATCCTTGCAAAACCGGGGGCATCCACACACTACCCCTGCAACTCGCGTAAGGTAATTGTTGTCGGGACCATCACACGACGCCAGATCATCGGACTGATCCCCAAAAGCCGAACCTTCAGCTGAACAATATTACAGACAGTGTCCATATCCTGAACGTGCCATCAATAGCCGCACGCGGCACCGGCCCCGCACTTTGCTGTACTCTCTATGAATACCGCAGCATCGCCATCGCCGAGACCCAGGCGCAGATTGCTGCCGTCGAGGAAAAGATTGCTGCCAGCGCGACCGATCAAGCCTCGCAACCAGATCAAAGACCTTTCAAGGTGGTGATGCCGACGGGCAGGGTGGCGGATTGGAGCCCCCCAACAAAGCGGCGCCAGCGGAGACGATAAAGTTCCGCAGCTTTTTCCAAATCAGCCACACCATCTGCATCGATCTTACGAACCGCGCGGCCAGGGCTTCCAACGACCAGAGTGTTGTCGGGGATCTCTTTGCCTTCGGTGACCAGCGCGCCTGCGCCAATTAGGCAGTTTTTGCCAATCTTGGCACCATTGAGGATGGTCGCGCCCATGCCTATCAACGTGCCGTCACCGATGGTGCAGCCGTGGATCATCGCGCGATGCCCGATGGTGCAGTTGACACCAATATGGATGGGGAAGCCGGGATCGACATGCAGCACGCAGTTGTCCTGAACATTCGACCCTGTGCCCAAATAGATAGTGGCATCGTCGGCGCGCAGGATGGCACCAAACCAGATGCTAACGTCGGCCTCGATCTGCACATCGCCGATTAGCACAGCCGTGGGCGCGACGAAGGCTTCGCCCGTGGTGGGGCCACGCGGGCCGATGTTGTCCAAAGTGAATAAATGTGTGGTCATTGTTGCATCTCCTACGCTGTACCGGAGTCCGGGAAGAGGTACAGCAGCGCCACTCATATAGTGCCTTTCTCACGCAGATCTGTAATTTTTTTGGGGTCATAGTTAAGCATTTTGGACAGGATTTCGTCCGTATGCTCGCCCAGCATTGGCGGCGGCAGGCGAACACCAAACTCATGGCCTTCCATGCGGATCGGTGTGCGCATTACCTTTGCTTTCACATTTGGCGCAGCGCTGTGGTTAATCTCTTGAACTATACCCCGCGCCTGGATGTGGGGGTCGTCGAACACTTCGGGGATGGTGTTGATCGGTCCGCAAGGTATCCCGGCCGCCTGCAAATCTGTAAGCCATTGGGCTGAAGGTTTTTTGGCCAATTCTGCACGAATCTCGATCAAAGCGGCGTCACGATTGGTTAGCCGAAGGGTGTTGGTGACAAAGCGCGGATCATCGGCCAGATTGGGCCGTCCGATGGCCTGACAAAGGCGTCGGTACTGACCATCGTTACCCACGGCTAGATTTATGTGGCCGTCAGCGGTGGCGAAGGTCTCATACGGAACGATGTTTGGATGGGCATTGCCCAAACGCCCCGGATGAACACCACCGACAAGGTAGTTGGACGCCTGATTGTATAACCACGCAGCCTGACAATCGAGCAACGAAATGTCAATGTGCCGCCCGACACCGGTTTGGTCGCGTTCACGGAGCGCGGCCAAGATAGATACTGCCGCATACATCCCTGACATGATGTCCGAGATCGGCACCCCTACCTTCATAGGCTGTCCCGCGGCCTCTCCGGTAATGCTCATCAGGCCACCCATGCCCTGAACGACGAAATCGTAGCCGGGCCGCTCGGCATAGGGACCAGTCTGTCCAAAACCCGTGATCGAGCAATAAACAAG
>NZ_JBXWQW010000107.1:0-3379 GCF_059612585.1 Ruegeria sp. YKSF57
TGATGATCGGGATCTGGCGGCGGTGCTCTTTCGGGCCAACCGGAATCTCGCACAGCTGGCCGACGATGGGCGCATAGCGTTCATCCGAGGGGTGCACCGCAACCGCGCCGTCGCCCAGCATGGTCTCGGGGCGGGTGGTGGCGATGGAGATGTAGTCGCGTTCCTCTTCGAGGATGACGTTGCCGTCCTCGTCCTTTTCCACGTAAGTGTAGGTCGCGCCACCTGCCAGCGGGTATTTGAAGTGCCACATGTGGCCGGCGACCTCGATATTCTCGACTTCGAGGTCCGAGATCGCGGTCTCGAAATGCGGGTCCCAGTTGACCAGCCGCTTGCCGCGATAGATCAGGCCCTTATCGTACATGTCGACGAAGACCTTGATAACGGCATCATGGAAGTTGGGTGAATTTTCGTGCCCGGTGCGCGGGTCACCCGGCGCGCCCGCCATGGTAAAGGCGTTGCGCGACCAGTCGCAGCTGGCGCCCAGACGCTTGAGCTGTTCAATGATCGTGCCGCCGTACTGGCCTTTCCACTCCCAGACTTTCTCAAGGAATTTCTCGCGTCCCAACTCGCGCCGACCTTCGTTGCCCTGCGCCGCCAGCATCTTTTCCACCTGCATCTGGGTGGCGATGCCCGCGTGGTCCTGACCGGGCTGCCAAAGCGTGTCGAAGCCGCGCATCCGGTGCCAGCGGATCAGGATATCCTGCAGCGTGTTGTTGAAGGCATGACCCACGTGCAGCGCACCGGTGACGTTGGGTGGCGGGATCATGATGGTAAAGCTTTCGTCGCGCGATCTGTTCGCGCCCGCCTTGAAGGCGCCCGCCTGTTCCCAGGCCTTGTAGATGCGGGCCTCGGCTTCGGCCGCGTTGAACGTCTTTTCCATCGCCATGGTGGTGATCCCTTCGTCAATCGAGGGTCCAATTACCCAATGAAGGCGCGAAGGAAAAGGCGGCAAAGGCGTTTTCTTTGCCTTCGGGGCGCAGTGCGGGCGGCACGGGCGGGATTTGGGTATTCATGACCAGAAAGAAGCCGCAACGGTTTGTTAACCAGAATCGCCGCAGCCTGGGCGGGCGGTACAGGCTGGAAAGCCGATGGCCGCACCAGGAAGAAGCGGCCTTTGCGTGCTGGCGGGGATGTCCCTCCTACGTTCGGACGGCTGGCGGCAAGGGCGCTTCGGCCTGCATTTTCTGGATGTGCATGCCTCAGGCTGGCTGTGTCCTGGTTCCTCAATGAAAAATCCAATCAAGCGCGCCGCAGGAGCACAATTGGTGCACTGGACATGCGCGCAGCACGAGCTAGGGTCGCGATCTGAACTGTTTGGAAGGGGCGCATCATGGAGAAATTCGGAAAAAGCCAGCCGGTCGCACGGATCGAGGATATCCGGTTTCTGACCGGCGGCGGCGCGTATCTGGAGGATTCCGTTCCCGAGCATGCGCTTTACGCCGCCTTTTTCCGAAGTTCCGTGGCCCATGCGGTCATCACGGCGCTGGATCTGGACGCCGCGCGCGGTATGGAGGGGGTTCATCTGGTCATGGCGCTGCGGGACCTGAAGGCGGCGGGCGTGAACACGGCGATGAGTGCAACCGTTCTGACCAACCGCGACGGGAGCAAGGGGGCCGCGCCCGAACGGCATATGCTGGCGGCGGATCGGGTTCGGTTCGTGGGTGAACCGGTTGCCGTCGTGTTTGCCGAAACACCGGAGCAGGCGCGCGATGCGGTCGAGGCGGTCTGGATGGAGACCGAGGATCTGCCCGCCAAGATGGATGTGGCGCCGGGCGGCGAGGTGATCCATGCCGAAGCCCCCGACAACCGGGCGTTTGATTGGGGTACGGGCGACGAAGCGGGGACCGAGGCCGCGTTTCGGGATGCGGCGCACAAGGTTGCGCTGAGCGTTCACGACAACCGGGTGATCGTGAATTCGCTGGAACCGCGCGGCTGTCATGCCGACTGGCGGGACGGGCGGCTGCATTTTGCCTTTGGCGGGCAGGGCGTCTGGGGGATGAAGGCGCAACTGGCCGAGAAGCTGGGACTGGAAAGCGAGGCGGTGCATGTCACCATCCCGGATGTCGGCGGCGGGTTCGGAATGAAAGCGATGCCATATCCCGAGTATTTCGTGGTGGCGGCGGCGGCCCGGTTGACGGGGCGACCGGTGTTCTGGATGTCGGAGCGGACCGAAGCGATGCTGAGCGACAATCACGGGCGCGACCTGACATCGCTGGCGGAGCTGGCCTTTGACGCGGATTACAGGATCACTGCCTATCGCGTACGAACGCGGTGCAATCTGGGCGCCTATAACAGCCATTTTGCACAGGCGATCCAGACCAATCTGTTCAGCCGGGTGATGATGGGGGTCTACGACGTCCAGAACGTGTGGCTGCAGGTCGAGGGCTTTTACACCAACACCACGCAGGTCGATGCCTATCGCGGGGCGGGGCGACCCGAGGCGATCTACGTTCTGGAACGCGTCATCGACCGCGCCGCACGCGAGCTTGGCATCGATCCCTGGGAGTTGCGGCGGAAAAACTTCATCCGGCCCGAGGCGTTTCCGTACAGGACCGCGACGGGGGAGACCTATGATGTGGGCGCGTTCGACATGGTTCTGGGCCGAGCGCAGGATCAGGTTCAGGGGTTCGAGGCGCGAAAGGCGGCGGATCTTGAACGTGGCCTGCTGCGGGGGCAGGGCCTGTGTTACTATATCGAAAGTATTCTGGGCGATCCTTCGGAAGGGGCGAAGGTTGAGTTCAATTCGGATGGTACGGTGAGCCTTTTTGTCGGCACGCAATCGAACGGGCAGGGGCACGAGACGGCCTATGCCAGCTTTTTGTCGGATCAGACCGGCATCCCGATGGACCGGATCAGGGTGGTGCAGGGCGACAGTGACCGGATCGGGCAGGGAGGCGGCACCGGCGGGTCGCGTTCAGTCACCACGCAGAGCCATGCAACGCTTGTCACGGTTGATCAGATGGTTGCCGCATTCATGCCCTATCTGGCGGATAAGATGGGGGTGAAGGAGGATGAGGTGAGCTTTGATCACGAAACCTTCCGTGCCGCCGGGTCGAATCTGACCCCGACACTGCTGGAGGCTGCGGCGATGGCGCGCGAGGATGGTCGCAAAGACCTGCTGAGCCATGCGGCGCGGGCGAAACTGCCGGGGCGCAGCTATCCCAACGGGGCGCATGTTGCCGAGGTTGTGATCGATTCCTTCACCGGCTTCGTGACCGTAGACCGCTATACGGTCGTCGATGATTTTGGCAACCTGATCAACCCGATGCTGGCCGAGGGGCAGGTGCATGGCGGGGTGGCGCAGGGGATCGGACAGGCGCTGTGCGAGCATGTGGTGCATGATGCGGACGGGCAACTGCTCACGGCAACGTTCATGGAC
>NZ_JBXWQW010000108.1:0-3051 GCF_059612585.1 Ruegeria sp. YKSF57
TTGGAGAAATGGGGCGCACCGGTCTATGTGCGCCACGAGATCGTGCACAACAAGTATGTCGTGGACGGGCTGCGCGAAAAGGGTGCGGTGTTTGTCGAGGAACTGGAAGAATGTCCCGACGACCGCCCGGTGATCTTTTCGGCGCATGGGGTGCCGAAATCGGTGCCCGCGGATGCCGAGCGGCGCAACATGGTTTATGTCGATGCCACCTGCCCGCTGGTGTCCAAGGTGCATATCGAGGCGCAGCGCCATGCCGAGGCCGGGTTGCAGATGATCATGATCGGCCACAAGGGTCATCCCGAGACGGTCGGTACCATGGGACAGCTGCCCGAGGGCGAAGTTCTGCTGGTGGAAACGGTCGCGGATGTGGACCGGGTTGCGGTGCGCGATCCCGAACGGCTGGCCTTTGTCACCCAGACCACCCTGTCGGTCGATGATACCAAGGATATCGTGGCGGCCCTGCAGGCGCGGTTTCCCGCCATTGTCGGGCCGCACAAGGAAGACATCTGTTACGCCACCACCAACCGGCAGGAGGCGGTCAAGGCCATCGCGCCGAAATCGGATGCGCTGCTGGTCGTGGGGGCGCCGAATTCGTCCAATTCGCGCCGTCTGGTCGAGGTCGCCTCGAAGGCCGGGTGCCGCTATGCGCAGCTGGTGCAGCGCGCCACGGATATCGACTGGCGGGCGCTGGACGGTATCGCCTCGGTCGGCATCACCGCCGGGGCCTCGGCGCCGGAGGAGCTGATCAACGAGGTGATCGACGCCTTTCAGGACCGCTATGCCGTCACGGTCGAGATTGTCGAAACCGCCACCGAGAGTGTCGAATTCAAGGTTCCGCGCGTGTTGCGCGCTTAGGAAAGGGGGCCGCGATGACCAAAGATCGAACCCTGTCCGTCTATGACGCGAAAAGCCAGGCCTATCTGGACATGGTCAGTGACTGGAACGACCCCTGTCTGGACGCTTTCATCGCGGCGATGCCGGCGGGGGCGCACGTGCTGGATCTGGGCTGCGGTCCCGGCCATGCGGCGGCAATGATGGCCCAAGCGGGGTTGCGCGTGACGGCAACCGACGGATCAGCCGAAATGGTGCGGCTTGCGGCCCGAAACCCGGGTGTCGAAGCGCGGCAGGAGGTGTTTGACGACATCGCCGGGGTCGATATCTATGACGGGATCTGGGCGAGTTTTTCACTGTTGCACGCGCCCAAGACCAAGTTACCCCTGCATCTTGCGGCGCTGCACCGGGCCGCGCGTGCCGGTGCGCGGCTGCATCTGGTGCTGAAGCTGGGGCAAGGCGAGAAGGTGGACGAGTTTGGCCGGTTCTATGCCTACTATGAGCGGTCCGAGTTGGAAGACCTGCTTGCCAAGGCGGGCTTTTCCGTCCATTCGCATGTGACCGGGGCCGACGCGGGGTTTTCGGGTCGTGTCGAGGAATGGATTGCAATCACTGCTCATGCCTGAATTGTTTGCCTATACGGACGGGGCGTGCTCCGGCAATCCCGGCCCGGGGGGCTGGGGCGTGCTGCTGCGCGCAGTTGACGGCGAGCGTATCCTGAAGGAGCGCGAGCTGAGCGGTGGCGAGGCAGAAACCACCAACAACCGGATGGAACTGCTGGCCGCGATCAACGCACTGGAAACGCTGGAGCGGCCCACGCAAATCACCGTCGTGACCGATAGCGCCTATGTCAAGAACGGGGTCACCGGCTGGATATTCGGGTGGAAGAAAAACGGCTGGCGCACGTCAAACAAGAAGCCGGTCAAGAATGTCGAGCTGTGGCAACGGCTGGACGAGGCGCAGGCCCGTCATCAGGTGACCTGGGAATGGGTCAAGGGCCATGCGGGACATCCGGAAAACGAGCGCGCCGATGAACTGGCGCGCGCGGGCATGAAGCCGTTCAAGAAGCCCGCTCAGTCGCAGTCATAGAATTTCTTGCGCCCGCCGATACAGTCGGATGGCCGGATGGGCACCATCTTGGTGGCGTCCTTGCGTGTGACGAATCCGGGAACCCCTGTGACCTCGTTTGTATCACTGTCGTCCGTCTGGGCGGGTTTGGCAGCCTGGGTCGTGCGCTGTGTGGTCGTCTGTGTCCTGGGCTTTGTCGTGCGGGTCGGTGTCGATGTACGGGCCACCTTGGGGCAGGCAATTCCCGGCTTGGCCTCGATCGCGGCGACAAGTTCCTGATACCCGCGCACGCCGTCCTGATAGCTGTCGGTCAGCGGCATCCCCGCCTGTTTGAGAAACGCCGCTGTGGCCGCCTGTGAGCGTCGCCCGAAATCGCCGTCAATGGCCCCAAGGTAACATCCCCTTTCCTTCAACCGCGTCTGCGCCAGCCGCGTCGCTTCTTCAAGGGTCATCTCGGGTTCCGGTTCCACCTCGGGTTCTGGGTTCTGCGCGGCCTCCGGTTCCGGTTCGGCTGCGGGTTCCGGGTTGGCCAAAGCCGGCGTTTGCGGTTCTTCGGTGGCGGGCAGCGCGGCGATCACTTCGGATCGGGGCGCCGGTGCGGTGGCATCGGAAGAAATCGCCGTACGATTGGCAGGCCTGAGTTCTTCGCGTTTTTCCAGGGCGAAAGCATAGAGGGGATGCGTGCTTTGATCCTCGAACTTGATGAGGAAGGCATCCCAGGCTTCGAAACTTCCCGCGCGGTCGGCCTCAATGAAGTCTTGCGAGATCGACGCTGTCGGGGGCGGTGGCACGCTTGGTTGTGGTTCTGGCGCGGCCCGGCCCGTGCCGCTTTCGGGGTTGATCACGTATTCGCCGCCGCCGAGCGAGGAATAGACGAAGGGCGCGGCCCCCGGCACCGATTGGCGCATGCTGTCGCGGACACGGCCCAGCAATTGGCGCACATCCGTCGGCGGCCCCGCCATCGCATCAAGGAAGGCGGCGGTGAAGGGCGAGTTGCCGCCGGTTCGTCCGTCGGGCGTGATTTCACCAGCGGCGGCGGCGTAGGCGATCAGCGTGTCGGATTCGTTGGTCTGGACATCCGCGAGACCCTGCCGGGCGCTGCGGGTGCCGCCCTGCTGTTTCATGCGGGCCAGGAAAGGGTTGTTACGGCAC
>NZ_JBXWQW010000109.1:0-2905 GCF_059612585.1 Ruegeria sp. YKSF57
CCAGTCGACCTTTGGCAAGCTGCTGAGCAGCGCCCGCGCGCCGATGTAATCGCTGACTTGGCCGGCGGTGACGAACAGGTTGAGCGGCCGCCCTTGGCTATCGCAGATGGCGTGCAGCTTCGTGTTCATGCCCCCTTTGGTTCGACCGATCAGACGACCACGCCCCCCTTTTTGACGGCCATGCTGGTCGCTGTTCGGTGCGCCTTCAGATACGTCGCGTCGATCATGACGGTCTTCTGTTCGCCGTGCTTGGCAGCCAGACCGGCCATGATCTGCGCGAAGATGCCCTTGTCGCTCCACCGCTTCCAGCGGTTGTAGAGCGTCTTGTGCGGGCCGTATTCAACAGGCGCGTCACGCCAACGCAACCCATTGCGATTGATGAAGATAATCCCACTCAACACCCGTCTGTCATCGACCCGTGGCTTGCCGTGGGACTTCGGGAAGAAAGGGGGTAAGTTTGGCCATCTGCTCGTCGGCCAGCCAGAAGAGATCAGACATGTTCACCGCTCGGTTTTCGAACCGTGAATCATGCAGCGCGTTGAAAATCAATGCATCCTGACCCTAAGGCTGACGCCATCATTCTACCCGCTTCAGCCACAGCCTGGGCCGGAGGAACCGGATCTGCAATACCCAAAGAAGCTACAGGCACCCCCATACCGTGCGTGAAATCTTTTTTTGGAGTCATAGGTCTTTTTCCCACCACTTATCCTCCGTAGAATTTATGAATTTTTAGGGAGAATATCAGCCTCAGATACCGCCCTTACGGCGTTATGAAACTTCCATTCGCTTAAGGAATACAATCTGCAAAAGCGCGACTTTCAAGAACCTTCCGTACAGGTATCAAGAATGCATCCGTTTTTAGCAAGCAATATAAAACAATATCAGACCTGACAATATCAAGATCACTAAACTTTTCTCCCATTATTTTTTTAATGGAGGAAGTAACTTGAATATCATTACAGAGCTCTTCAGAACACATCGCTTGCACCGACAAACGCTGCATTTCAGACAATAAATGAGAGTACAGTGCGGCTCGTTCTAGGTCGCCTGAAGACGCCATTTTTATTGCTATAAAGCGGCCAGCCAGAACCGACGCTGTATACATTTCCGAAGCATTGCCCTGAATAGTTGCCAGCATCGCTCCCGCCAATGCACCCAAGGCGGATTCTTCAGCCGAATGCAACACTAGCAGCACCAGATAACGTCTTAGATTTTCGTTACGATTCGATATTTGAAAGTGCGCAATCTCGTGGCACCCGTCGGGCGTTACGGTATCCTCGCCCTCCAAAAAGTTCAAATATCCCTCACAAGCATCAATAGTAAAAATGGCTGAGCTGGAATTTACTACTTCCGCTCTAACCTTCTCAATGGCGCTAAATGCACCAAGGAAAACAATTACAACCAGTGCACCAAAAAAGTACTTAGATACTTTCATCCATTATTTCCCAGCCCTCTTGGAAAATTTCAACCTAATGCGGTACACGAAATTCTCAGAGGTTAAAATCTTAACGCTTACATAGATTAATAGTGCGGCCATCGCCAACGTCGAATCATCTTCCGTTTTAAATACCGCCCGCTACCCTAAACACCGCTGCCACTACAAAGCTCAATTCACTTGCATTGGTAAATCCTTCACTGCTTTCCGCAGAATTCTAGAAAGGATTATGCAGGTTGATTGAGTATAATCAACTCTTATTTTGGTTGCGAAAATGAGCTGAGTCATGTTGATGGCGTGGATGCCCCCACCAGTTGGCATCGCATTGTGCGAATGTGATGAGTGTTGAAGCCATCACAGCAGGAGGAAGCATCCATGTCCGAGGTTACAATCATCGGGATTGATCTGGCAAAGCGGGTATTTCAGTTGCATGGCGCAAATGACGACGGGTCTGTCTTGTTCCGCAAGAAGCTTTCTCGTGGTCAGCTCCTGGGTTTCATTTCCCAATTTCCGCAGTGCGTTGTTGCCATGGAAGCGTGTGCCACAGCGCATGGTTGGGGCCGGGAGATTGAGAAGCTGGGGCATGATGTGCGCTTGATCCCGCCCATTTACGTGAAGCCTTATGTCAAGCGCCAGAAGAACGATGCTGCTGACGCCGAAGCGATCGTTGAGGCGGCGTTGCGCCCGACAATGCGTTTTGTCGCAGTGAAGACAGAAGGTCAGCAAAGCCGCGCTATGCTGTTCCGGACAAGACAAATGTTTGTTGGTCAGCGAACTCAGTTGATCAACGCGCTACGCGGGCATCTCGCCGAACATGGCTTGGTCGCGCCCAGAGGGGTGGTTCATTTGAGAAATGATCGCCGCCTCAGTCGAGGCCGATGACACATCCTTGCCCGCCGAAGTTCGAGATCTGGCTAAACTGTATCTGAAACAGATCACCGGGCTGGCAGATCGGATTGCAGAGCTTGACCGTAAAATGGTCCGGGCGGCAAGGGAAGCAGCGTTGACACGCCGGGCACAAACCATGCCAGGTGTAGGACCGACCACAGCGCTGGCGATCGAAACATTTGCGCCCGACCTCTCCGGTTTTCGACGAGGCCGAGACTTTGCAGCTTGGCTGGGTCTTGTACCACGCCAGCACTCGACCGGCGGAAGACCGCGGTTAGGAAAGACCTCGAAGATGGGACAGCGTGACATTCGGAGGCTCCTGATCTCTGGCGCTATGGCCGTTCTTCAGGCAGTCGAACGGTTTAACCGTCCGCACAATGAATGGCTTGCGCGTTTGCGCGCCCGAAAGCCTCGCATGGTTGTGGCTATTGCAATCAGCTTCGACGCGTTGGCCGCCCCCTGTGGCGCGATCTGCCCGAACTCGCTCAAATGCCCTCGCAGTGCATTGATGGCCTGGGTCCGCTGCCGGATCAAAAGCTCGCGCACGCGAAACACCATAGCCGCGCCCTGCGTCTCTTCGCT
>NZ_JBXWQW010000110.1:0-2716 GCF_059612585.1 Ruegeria sp. YKSF57
TTATGTCTGCGATCTCAAGCCCGGCGATACGGTCAACGTGACCGGCCCGTTCGGCTCGACCTTTCTGCTGCCGTCTGACCCGAACGCGCATCTGTTGATGATCTGCACCGGCACCGGCTCGGCCCCGTTCCGCGCCTTCACCATGCGCCGCCAGCGCGAATATCCGTCGCTCAAGGACTCTCTGATGCTGGTCTTCGGCGCCCGCCGCCCGCAGGAGCTGCCCTATTTCGGTCCACTCAAGAAGGTGCCGGAAAGCTTCATGTCCAAACACTTTGCCTTTTCCCGGCAAGAGGGAGAGCCGAAACATTATGTGCAGGACAAGCTGCGGGACGAGGCCGATAAAGTTGGCGAATTGCTGAAGAACCCGAACGGTCACATCTACATCTGCGGCCTCAAGGCGATGGAGCAGGGGGTCGAAGAGGCGCTCAAGGATATCGCGCGCGGTCTGGGACTGGAATGGGCCGATCTGCGTGACCGGATGCGTGACGAAGGACGATACCACGTCGAGACGTACTAATCGTACAACAGGGGTCTGGAAACCGGTACATTTCGGCCTTTTTGATTGCCCATGACGCCGTGGCATCGTAATTTGTGCATTATTTCACACAAAAGACCACGCAGGCGGCATGACCGAGATCACCAACTTCAGGGGCGAAACCACATCGCAAAGCGGCGCTGATCTGGTCGAAACGTCGGTTGATGCGCTGATTGCCCGCGTCGGCGAACGGGTCCGCAAGGCACGCGAAACCCGTGGAATACCGCGCCGTGTCCTGTCCGAAATTTCGGGTGTGTCACCACGATATCTTGCGCAATTGGAAGCCGGCGAAGGCAATATATCGATCGGCCTTCTGCAACGCGTCGCCAGTGCACTCGATCACCGGATCGAATGGCTGGTGGGCGAGGACGACCCGTGGAATTCGGACGCCCTGCGCGTGGCCGACCTGTTTCGCGCCGCCAACGCTGACGTGCAGCAGCAGGTCCTCAATACCCTGACCCCGGTTCCCGCCGAACTGCTCAGAGCCAACAGAATATGCCTCGTCGGCCTCCGCGGCGCCGGAAAATCGACCCTCGGCGCCATGCTCGGCGAGGCGCTGAACCTGCCATTTGTCGAGTTGAATGAACGGATCGAAGAGCAGGCGGGCATGCCAGTTGGCGAAGTCATGGCGCTTTACGGGCAAGAGGGTTACCGCAAGCTCGAAGCGCAGGCCGTGGACCGCGTCATCGCCACCCACGACGCCATGATTCTGGCCGTCGCCGGTGGCATCGTTGCCGAACCGGAAACGTACAACACCCTGCTCAACCATTTCCACACCATCTGGCTCCGCGCCTCACCCGTCGAACACATGGAACGCGTCCGCGCCCAGGGCGACGAACGGCCGATGGCGGGCAATCCCGAAGCGATGGAGCAACTCAAGTCGATCCTCACCAGCCGCGAGGCCCTTTATGGCAAGGCGCTCGCACGTCTGGACACGTCGGGACAATCGCTCGATGTGTCGCTGACAGAGCTAAGGGAGCTGGTGAAAGAGCGCGGATTTCTGACCTGAGCCGTCGGTGTTTACAGTGGCTCCCGTAGCCACCCATCCGCAAAGACCACTCGCTCGACACCGGCCAGTTTGCGAACGCGGTCCAGTTCCGCCTCCAACCTCCGGGTGCGGGCCGTTGACCACCGGGCGCGTCGCTCGGGCCACAGGGCGCGAACGCGCAATTCGCCACAGTCCCGATGCGCTTTCATGTCGATCCGCCCGACCAGGCGATCACCTTCGAGCAGCGGAAAGACATAATAGCCATAAACCCGCTTGGGTTCCGGCACGAACACTTCGATCCGATAGTGAAAGCCGAACAACCGCTCTGCCCGTTTGCGGTCGCGCAGGGCCGGGTCGAACGGGCTGAGCACCCGCATCCGCCCCGGAGCGACCGCCAGCCGGGCCGCCTGCCCCATGACATCGGGTCGGGCAAAAACCTTGCGCGGACGCCCGTCCGCGCCTTCGATCTCAACAGATTCAATCTCGCCGCGTGCAAGCGCTGCCTCACACCACGCCTTGGCCTCGCTTGAGGTGACCGTGTCCCAAAACGCCGAGATTTCGCCCGATGTGGCGAACCCCAACCGGTCAAGCGCCGCATTGCACAGCCAGTTCACCGTGCCCTCGGCATCGCACGGGGAACGACCGGGGCAAAGATGCGTCTCGATCACCCGTTCCGTCAGGTCATAACGCTTTTGAAACCCTTCACGTCCCACAACCGTCAAAGCGCCAGAGCGCCACAGGTATTCCAGTGCAGTCTTGGACGGGTGCCAGTCCCACCATCCGCCCGAGCCCTTCTTTTCATCCGTGCCCACGTCGGAAGATCCGACCGGGCCATGCTCGCGGATGTGATTCAGAACCGACTGGAACCTCTGTTCAAACCCGTCGCGGCGCCAGTTCTTCCAACGCGCCCGCAGCAGCTCGGCATCGCGCTCGAACCGCAAGTGCCAGTGTGGATAGAAGGTCATCGGGATGACAGCGGCATCATGCGTCCAGTGCTCGAACAAAGCCCGGTCACGCTCATAGAGCCGCTTGAGGTTGTCCGTTCGGTACGCCGACCGGCGCGCGAACAGGATCATGTCATGTGCCCGCGCCACCGTGTTGATGCTGTCCAGTTGGACAAAGCCCAAGCGTTGGATCAACTCCAGCAACGACGCTCCCTTGGTCGGGCCGCTTGGCTGTTCCAGCAATGCATG
>NZ_JBXWQW010000111.1:0-2525 GCF_059612585.1 Ruegeria sp. YKSF57
ATATAACAAGGGGTCGATCGGCATTTTTTCCGACCAGATTATGTGTGGCCAAACTAATTTCATCAAAGACGTCGGCTAGACTATCAGCGTAATTCCGTCCTTCGTGGGTTAAGGATATCTGTCGGTGCATCCGGTGAAAAAGGCTGCACCCCAAATAATCCTCAAGCGATTTAATCGAACGACTCACCGCTGCGGGCGTCACACTCAGCTCATTAGCAGCACTGACAAAACTTCCTGTTTGCGCTGCCATGACGAAAGTACGCAGTGCATTTAGTGGTGGTAATTTAGGATCCATCGACGCAACCTAAGGTAAGAAAAACTCAACCAAAGACTAAGAATAACTTAGTTGTAAGTCAATAAATTAAGTGAAATATTAAATTCAGTGCAGCATTAATTGACAAATTGTATGTCAAAAAAATCCTTAAGGGGACAGCTATGACCGAGAGACGTAGAAAATTCTATGCTTGGGGCTTTGAGGATCAAAGCGCCACACCCGAAGAGATGAAGCCGGTACTGGATACTTGGCACCGTACCTTCGAGGTTGATGCATTCGACGTAAAGCCCGCACCAACGCTTGATACCATCGATATGCCAGAGAGCAGAATTACCCATTTTCCAGAGACAATCAAAGATATTTGCCGCACAGATCGGTATGAGCGTGCGTTGCATAGCTACGGTCGGTCATTTCTTGACAGCGCCAAGATGTTTCGCGGGGATTTCCGCAATGCCCCAGATGTGGTTGCTTATCCGCGTAATGAAGAGGATGTACGCGCGCTAATCGATTGGGCGGGTGACATTGGTGCGGCGGTTATTCCTTTTGGCGGCGGATCGAGTGTCGTCGGCGGTGTGAATCCTGAAATCAACGGAACCTATGCCGGTGTGGTGACCATCGACATGTGGTACTTGAACAAGATTTTGGAATTCGACCCAGTGTCGCGTTCTGCGCGTGTGCAGGCGGGGGTGTATGGACCCGACCTAGAAACACAGCTAAAAACCCATAACGCCACTTTGCGTCACTATCCCCAAAGCTTTGAGCTTTCGACTCTGGGCGGCTGGATCGCAACCAGGGCTGCCGGTCACTATGCGACACACGGCACCTACATCGACGATTATGTCGAAAATATCCGCATGGTTTCGCCAAGCGGCATCAGCGAAAGCCGCCGTTTGCCCGCCTCTGGCGCTGGTCCGTCACCCGACCGTTATGTGATGGGCACAGAAGGATCCGTTGGAATCATCACCGAAGCTTGGATCAGAGTCTTGTCCCGTATCAAGCACAAGGCAAGCAAGACAGTTACCTTCGCTGAATACGATCAGGGCGTCGAAGCTGTCCGTGCGATCTCACAATCTGGACTTTACCCAGCGAACTGCCGCCTCATCGATGCGCTTGAAGCTAAATTGACCGGAGCTTTCGATGGTAGCCGTCCCATCCTAGTCTTGGGATATGAAAGCTCACATTACCCGGTGGATCAGCTGATGGACTTAACTGTTGATCTGTGCCGAGAATTTGGGGGAACTCCAGTGGATGAGACAGAACAGGGACGCAACAGCGTGGCTGGTCAATGGCGCAATGCCTTCATTCGCGGCCCATATTATCGTGAGCATATGACTTCGCGCGGAATATGTCGTGAGACCTTTGAAACGGCTGTGTGCTGGAACAATTTCAAAGAACTGCACAGCTCGGTCATCGAGACAGTGAATGCAGCGATCAAGCGGGTGACCGGTCGGGCGGGCACCGTCACTTGTCGCTTTACCCACGTCTATCCCAATGGCCCCGCGCCGTACTTCACGTTCCATTGCCTTCCAGACCGTGAGCGAATGGGCGAGCAGTGTATGGAAATTAAAATCGCCGCCTATGATGCTGTGATGAAGGCAGGGGGCACGATCACCCACCACCATGCCGTTGGCAGACTGCACATGCCTTGGTATGAAAAACAGCGCCCGGCGCCAATCGGCGCTGCATTCACTGCGGCAAAGAAATCACTTGATCCCAAGTCAATTATGAACCCCGGGGTGATCATCTCTGAACAGAGGGGAAACCCATGACTTTGCCGCTTGACGGCCTGCGGGTTCTTGATCTCTCGCGCATTCTTGCAGGGCCAAGTTGCACGCAGACCTTGGGCGATTTGGGGGCGGATGTCGTCAAAATTGAAAGGCCAGGCATCGGTGATGACATTCGCGGATGGGGCCCACCCTTCCTGAAGGATCGGGATGGAAACGACACCCGCGAAAGTGCTTATTTCATGTCCACAAACCGTAACAAGCGGTCTTTGACAGTTGATATAGGATCAGACGATGGCCTTGAAATCATCCATGATCTTATCGATAAAAGCGATGTTCTGGTCGAGAATTTCAAGGTTGGTGATCTCAAGCGTCGTGGACTGGATTGGGGGTCGGTCCACGCACGCAACCCACGTCTTGTTTATTGCTCGATCACGGGTTTTGGACAGACTGGTCCCTATGCCGAGCGGCCCGGCTACGATTTCGTCGTTCAGGGCATGGGTGGCCTGATGAGCATTACCGGAGAG
>NZ_JBXWQW010000112.1:0-2284 GCF_059612585.1 Ruegeria sp. YKSF57
CCTCAAGGCAAAAACCAAAAGGCCAACAAACCGGCGCGGGATGGAGCAGCCAGGTAGCTCGTCAGGCTCATAACCTGAAGGTCGCAGGTTCAAATCCTGCTCCCGCAACCACTTTTACCGCATAAATACAACGCTCTAACGCCCCAAAGGGGCGCTTCTTACGTTTTGCCACCACTACTGGAAGCACTGTGGAAGCAAACGGAGCGGAAACACCCTGTGGTGGATGCGCAACAGCTCCACTCTTAACATGGAAGAGCCAAATGCGGGTTTGATGGCTTGAACTGCACCGGGTTTGCCGGAGGCTCCAACTCATGAATTGGATGGAGCATCACGACAAAGACAACGAACAAGTATTCACCGGAAGTACGCGAGCGTGCTGTGCGGATGGTGTTGGATGGCGGGAGATGCATTGTAAGCGTCCGTTGAACCCGACCTAACGCTTGCCGCTAGCGGGGGCTAAGTGTCCACCATCGATAGTGGACACTAAGGGGCACTCTATGAGCGGGCGGAAGAAGCGGTTTTGGGCGGATGAGGAGAAGCGCGAGATTTGTGCGCAGGCGGTTACGCCGGGGATGTCGGTTGCGCAGGTGGCGCGTCGCTATGCGGTCAATGCGAACCTTGTTTTCAAATGGCTGAAGGATCCGCGGTTTGCGCCAGAGGCTGATGCGTCCGCTCAAGAAGCGATGTTTTTGCCGATTGAGATCGAGGCTGATGTTGCCCGCGAACCTCGGCCCATCGACGTGCCAATGCCGTCTCCATCTGCCTCTCTGTCGGCCAGCCGAGTGGACATCACTTTGTCGGACGGACGGCGCATCCTGATCGAAGGGCCGACCGCGCTGGCCGCTGTGGTCAGCTTGGTGCAAGGTCTGGCGGTTTGATCCCGGTTCCCAGCAATACACGCGTCTGGCTGGCGGCGGGTGTCACGGACATGCGGCGGGGGTTTAACACGTTGGCGGCACAAGCCGAGAAGGTTTTGGAGCTGGACCCGTATTCGGGCCATCTGTTTGTGTTCCGGGGGCGGCGCGGTGACCTGCTCAAGATCATCTGGTGGGATCAACAGGGCGCGTGCCTGTTCAGCAAGCGGTTGGAGAAGGGTCGGTTTGTTTGGCCCGCTGCGAAGGACGGCAAGATCAGCGTCACGCCAGCACAGTTGTCGATGCTGTTGGAAGGGATTGACTGGCGGATGCCGCAGAAGACCTGGCGTCCCCTGCGGGTCGGGTAACTCAACAAATACAATGTCTTGAGCGCTTTCGGGATTCACGTTCTGTCCCCGATCCGGTATAGGATCAGCGATGCTGAAGGACCTCGATATCACGCCGGATGACCCGGAAGAACTGCGGGCTGTGAACCGTCTATTGGCGGATGAGGTCAGGTCGCAGGCCCTGATGATCGAGAAGCTGAAGCACCAACTGGCGGGCCAGAACCGTCATCGGTTTGGTGTGCGTTCCGAGAGCCTGGATCAGCTCAATTTGACCTTCGAAGAAGATGAGGCGATTGCCGAGGCCGCATCTGAACAGACGCAACCTGAGACGCCGTCCGCTGAAGACAAGCCTCCGCGCCAGCACAGCCGCAAGCCGTTGCCTGCTCATCTGGACCGGCATGAAGAAGTGCTTTCGCCTGGCGAGGATTGCACCCGCTGCGGCGGCAAGCTGAAGACGCTTGGCGAGGATATCACCGAAGAACTTGAGTACGTGCCGGGCCGCTTTGTCGTGAACCGCATTGTCCGCCCGCGCAAAGCCTGCGCCTGCTGTGAGGCGATTGTTCAATCCCCTTTGCCGTCGCGCCCCATTGAGCGTGGACGGCCGGGTCCGGGCCTATTGGCGCATGTTCTGGTCAGCAAATACGCCGATCATCTTCCTTTGTATCGCCAGAGCCAGATCTATGCCCGCGAAGGGATCGATCTGGATCGCTCGACCATGGCCGACTGGGTTGGCCGGTCAACGGCGCTGTTGGAACCACTGGCCGATGAGATGGGGCGGATCGTCCGGCGCGGCGGCGCGCTCTTTGCGGATGATACGCCCGTCAAGATGCAGGCGCCGGGGCAAAAGAAGACCAAAACAGCGCGGGTCTGGACTTATGTGCGTGACGAGAGGCCGTGGGCAGGACAATCACGATGCAGTAAAAGTTGACCTCAAGTCAGGAAAATTGTTACTTGCGCGGAAAGGTGGTTATGGTGGCATAAATTGCAACCTAAAGAAGTTTTCGATAACGATAAAAAAATGTACAATAGTAATCTCTTTGCGCGCATCCAAGTGTTAGCAGTCGTTGCCCTGCTGAGCATGCC
>NZ_JBXWQW010000113.1:0-1405 GCF_059612585.1 Ruegeria sp. YKSF57
ATGAATTGACCTGAGACACCTAAGAGTTCGGCTGCTTCTGGTGCTGCAAAGTTGCGTAGTGATTTAGTGTTGTCCGGGGCAAAAGCCGCAAGAAGATGTTCCCGGATAGCCGAGTTTAATCTCTCAGATATTTCCGTGGCGAGTGCCGATGGTCGTTCTGCCGTAAGTGGTGTCACGGGAATCATGTAGTTGCCTCAAATTAAAGAATGTGGTCATTTTTGCGCCACTTGAGACAAACAGCCGTGATTCATTGCTCTAAGTCAAGGATTTTCGCCTATATTGTAGGTTTTCCAAATCGGAAGACGATATACGCTTTGCATAAGAGCAAGCCCGTTTACAGTTGTAAACCCGGTCAGGTCGGTTTCTGGGGGCTTTCAGTTGTTGAAGCTCCGCCGTAGGCGTCGATTGCATTCATGCTAGACACCTATGAAAGCTCCGCTTTGGGTAGAGCGCTTCTCGTTTGCATCAGGGTTAAGGACTGAACCTCTTGCATCATAAGACGCGAAACCGGCCACGCCAGGAAGCTGGTTGATCTGATTGGGCAAGTGTATTCCCAAACTATCCGGCGCTGCACCTTCTGCGATATTGATGTCGTTACAGAAACCCTACGTCCGCCCGAGAGAGCGATGCATCGCGGCCTGGATAGCGGTTTGGAACCTGCGGCCGAAATGTGAATTATGTGCGAAGATAAGCCTCACGGGTTGGCCGGCCAGAGTCGGTCGCTGACCAAGAGACGACACACGGGTAAGGCGGAGTTTGAGAGTTTAGTTTGCCTTTAGAACACTGTGGAAAGGGGGGGGCGTTCGCGACCCGTTGCAATTGGGCCCGCGCAGGGTAACTTTTTGGCGCAATGCTCTATCTTTGTTGGATTGATGCAAGGCGACAGACTCTATCCGTCCTCTTCACGTTCAATTGGCGTTAACTCAAATTTCAAAGCTGTTTGCGTAACCCTGCTGTGTTTGGAGCTGGGCGACCACAAGGCGTGATTGATGAAGTCTCTTGTTTGGTTCTGAAAGTCAGGTCTCTTTCTCCAATACGCCGACCAAGAGAGGATAAATTGCCAAAGTACCGGCGATGAGACCATTTTGATTGATTGAATGGGTGTAGGGTTCTCAATCGTTGAGCCGACAGTCTCGTTGGCATATATCGCCAAACAGGGGGCATGCGCATCGCAGCCCGTAATGTCGTACTTGCAGAATCGCAAGATCAGCTGGGGCAGAATCCGGTTGCATCCGGTCTCTGTCAGAACGCCTGTGAAGAATTGCGCGCGGGTCTTCCGCCTATGGAGTGGGAAGAAGCTGGCTGGTATCTCGCAAACTAGGTCCGCAGGAGGGTGTGGCGCAGGCTCACGTTGGAGATCTGGCAGAAGGCAGCAGTTCGAATGCGATCCGGTGTGCTTTTGCAG
>NZ_JBXWQW010000114.1:0-1314 GCF_059612585.1 Ruegeria sp. YKSF57
CCTGCGGTTCCGAGATTTGCGTGCGATCTCTCTGGGGCAAAGCCCCGGCCGATGGCCATCCCCTTCGCTGCGTGCCGCCGCGACATGGAAGGGCGCGCCGCCCCTTCCAAACCATCCCAGCCCAACCTCAGCGGTTGGATCGCGTCCCGCAAGGTCGCGCCAGCGTCTCGCCCGATGCCCCACGGTGGGGGCCGGTCTGCCGCTGGCGTCTCCCTTGCGGGAGGTTCGTGTCGGTGCGAGCGCGCACCCCGGCAGACCTGACGGTGCCGACACGAACCGGGTTTGCCCCCGGCAAACCGCCAGTGATCTGTCCCCATATCCCGCCCCCCATGAGGCTGGGGATCTGGGGGCAGATCACTGGCAAGCCCGCGCGTCGGAGAGCTGTTGGCTCGCCTCAAGCGGGCTGTCTTTTCCCCTCGGACCGCGCCGGTTCCGGGCGCACTCTTGCGGAGAAAAGACGGCTGATCTGATTGCCAATGTCAGGGCATCGGCACGGATCAGCTGCGGCGCGTGGGCGCGTTTGCTTCACAGGCGAGGGGAGGACGCATGGCCAGCTACCACCTCTCCGTGAAGACGATCAAACGCAGCGCCGGGCGCTCCGCCACGGCGGCAGCGGCCTACCGTGTCGGGGAGCGTATCGAGTGCCTGCGCGAAGGCCGTGTCCACGATTACACCCGCAAGCAGGGCATCGAGGAGACCTTCATCCTGACCCCGAAGGATGCCCCGGATTGGGCGCAGGATCGGTCCCGCCTCTGGAACGAGGCCGAGGCCAGCGAGACCCGTCGCAACTCCGTCACCGCCCGCGAATGGGAGCTGGCCCTGCCGTCCGAGATCAGCGACGAGGACCGGTCGCTGATCACCCGTCAGTTCGCCGAGGAGCTGGTCAGCCGCTACGGCGTAGCTGTCGATGTTGCGATCCACGCGCCGCACCGCGAGGGTGATCAGCGCAACCATCATGCCCATGTGCTGACCTCCACCCGCAAGCTGGAAGCCGGGGGCTTCACAGCCAAGACGCGCATTCTTGATTCCGCGAAGACGGGCGGCGTCGAGATCGAGCAGATGCGTGGCCTCTGGGCCGAGTTGCAGAACCGCGCGCTGGAGCGTGTCGGGGAGGTCAAGCGCGTCGATCACCGGTCGCTTGAGAAGCAGCGCGAGACGGCGTTGGATCGTGGCGACAAGTTGAGCGCTGAGGAACTGGACCGCGACCCGGAGCTGAAGCTGGGGCCAGCGGCCAATTCCATGGAGCGACGCGCGAAGTGGATGGCCGAGCGCCAGGGCCGGGAATACAAACCCGTCACCGAGCGTGGCGCTGTC
>NZ_JBXWQW010000115.1:0-980 GCF_059612585.1 Ruegeria sp. YKSF57
CGGCGATCCTATCCGTGTGAGCGGTGCCATCTGGCGCAGTTATTGTGACGCTGATTTCGATATCCATCTTCGGGGTCTGCCTGCTTGATTATATTGGTTCTGAATCTCTCGCCCGCATGATTGTCTGCCGACTGGTGCCCATTTCGCGTGCGATGGAGGAAACTGTCGCGCCATTGGCAATCTTTTCGCGGACCAGCGCCTGCTGATCAGCCGAAAGGGTTGATGGGCGCCCCAGTGTTTTGCCTTGCGCTTTCGCACGCGCCAGCCCCGATTGCGTGCGTTCGATCAGAAGGTCTCGCTCGAACTGGGCAACTGCGTTGATCACACCCATCGTCAGCTTGCCCGCAGAACTGGTCAGATCCACGCCGCCCAAGGCGAGGCAATGCACACGGATGCCCAAGACTTCCAGCTTGGCCACGGTCGTACTGACATCGATCGCATCGCGCCCCAGCCGGTCCAGCTTAGTCACGACAAGAACATCGCCACGCTCCATCTTGTCCAGAAGACGCGCAAATCCCTTCCGCTGTGCGATGGCCTGTGAGCCGGAAACCGTTTCGGTAATGATCCGGTGTGGCTCCACCGCAAATCCTGCGGCAGCGATCTCCCGGATCTGGTTTTCGGGGTCCTGTTCGACGGTCGATACTCTGGCGTAGGCGAATGTTCTGGTCACAGCATTGCAATTCTGTCCGGAAATGTTGTCCAAAATAATACGCCTGTTCGATACAGGTTCAAGATAATTTATGGACAGATCATTACGCCCTGTCCGGAACCGAACCATTTCGGACGGCCCTTACCACATCTGCTGGCGCATCAGGTCGCGATGATCTCCGGATCGAAACCGCTTGTTCACAGCACCCCGTGAGAATTTCCCGTCGACGAACGGCTTGCGAGCAACCATCCGTTCCATCGCAGCTTCCACCTCGTCAGACATGAAATCAGATACCGGCCGATTGGGGGCGTTCGCTGCTACAACATCTTCA
>NZ_JBXWQW010000116.1:0-1002 GCF_059612585.1 Ruegeria sp. YKSF57
GACCCGGAGCTGAAGCTGGGGCCAGCGGCCAATTCCATGGAGCGACGCGCGAAGTGGATGGCCGAGCGCCAGGGCCGGGAATACAAACCCGTCACCGAGCGTGGCGCTGTCGTCCATGCCGCTCGCCAGGCACGCGCCGCCTTCCGCGAAATGCGCGAACGCCTGGACATTGCGCGGGAGACTTACGGGATGGCCCGTGAGGAAGGGCAGGGCCGTGTCTCTGCCGGTCTGGCGGCACTCAGGGCCGCGACAGCGAAGGATCGCAGCAGCGAGCGCACCCCGGAGGACTTCCAGGAGCGTCTGGCGCGCGTCGTGGACCGGTCACGGGACCAGGACGACACGCCGAAACCAGACGGCCGCAATTATGCGCGGGAGCTGCTGAAAGAGATCATGGAGAAAGACGCAGGCCGGGACGGTCAGGCGGCGGTTCACAAGTTGGACGGGCACAGTGACCCGGAGCTTGGCGAAGACACCGGGCGCGAGGCGCGCAAGCCGTCCGTCAATGAGCGCCTGAAGGACGTGCTGAACAAGCCGCGCGAGCGGCTGGAACCGGATAACGACCGTGATCATGAACGCGATGATGATGAACAGGAAAACACGCGGGACAGGGACCGTGGCGAAGGCCACAGTCTGTGACGCGGTCTGACAGGGCAAACAGAGGAGACTGAAAAATGGATGAAGTGTTCAACGTGGGAAAAACGTTGCTGCTGGATGGGCAGCCCATGTCCTTGGTTACGCCCGCAGGCGTCGAGGGCTGGATCGATCAAGGGATCAAGTACAGCTATCGCTACGATCAGGTGCGCGATCCGCTCGACGGTCAGATGAAGTACCGCTGCATCTATGAGAAGGATGGGGCGGATGTGCCGTTTGTGCTGGTCAACAGTCCAAGTAGTGGCGATGGGCGCGTGATCCTGTTTGATGATGTGCGGGATCAGCCACCGGTGTTCCATCAGCGACGGTGAGCGATGCTGCGATGCCGCAAGGCCGCTTCGAGCCCATCTT